>JBBRXW010000161.1:0-5344 GCA_038238295.1 Flavobacteriales bacterium
CTCGGTGCCATCTACTGGGCGCGTCCAGATAAGATGTATTTTGCGAATACCAAAAAAGATGCTGCGGATATCCAGTTCGATGACCAGTTTATCTACGAAGAATTAGAATTGCCTTACCAAAACAGAAAATTGGAAACAGAACAAATGATGCGCGATGAAGCGATGGAAGCCTTTAATTTATGGTCGGCTAGCATCAAAAAAATCGAATATTGATTCACTAATTTATGATTGAATTCCTCTTAAATAACCGCCTCATTCAAACCGATAAAGAAGCGAGTACTACCTTGCTCGACTTTATTCGCTATGATGAAAATTTGCGCGGTACCAAAATCGGTTGCCGTGAAGGCGATTGCGGCGCTTGCACAATATTGATCGGCTCTTTAAAAGAAGGCAAAGTCGAATATAGAAGCGCAACCTCTTGCCTGACGCCGCTTCCCAATGTTCACGGCAGACATGTCGTGACTGTCGAAGGGCTGAACCTGTCCGAAAAACTGAATCAAGCGCAGCAAGCGATGGTCGATTGTTCGGGAACGCAATGCGGATTCTGTACGCCGGGCTTCATTGCTTCGATGTGCGGCTATGCATTAAATAGCGCCCACGCCGAAACTGCCGATGCCATCAGCGCAATTGATGGGAATATTTGCCGCTGCACCGGATACAAATCCATCGAAAGAGCCGCCGCAAAACTCACTGACAAACTAGCGAACAAAAATCAAGAGGCACCGCTTTCGTGGCTGGTAGAAAATGAATTCGTACCAGAGTATTTTTTAAATGTAGCAGATAATCTGAAGAAAATTCAAACGGTATATGCCACTCGAGGTGAAATTGCTATCGGTGGCGGAACGGACATTTATGTTCAAAAACATGACGATGTTCATGGAATAAATTTCGATTATTTGTTCAACCTTCCGGCATTAAATGGGCTTACTTTCGACGGTTTAATTGGTACTTTGAAATCAGAGGGAACCGTGACCGATTTGATTACAAATTCAACATTATTGGAAGCGATTCCAAACTGGTACAACTTCCTTAAATTAGTATCCTCGACACCCATTCGAAATATCGGAACAATAGCCGGGAACTTTGCCAATGGTTCGCCAATAGGGGATTTGACGATAATTTTCATGGCATTGAAATCGAAATTGACACTTACGAATAAACAAAATGAAACCCGCCAGATTTTCCTCAAAGATTTCTATTTGGGATATAAAACATTTGATTTAAAAGCAGAGGAAATCATTACCGATATCACTTTTGAAGTTCCGGATTCGGGCGCACAATTCAATTTTGATAAAGTCTGCAAACGCCAGTATTTGGATATCGCGAGTGTCAATACCGCGATTACCATTGCAACAAAGGGAACAACAATCACTGAAGCGCATTGTAGTATTGGAGGCGTTGGACCCATTCCAAAATATTTGACGAAAACCAACGAATTTCTTTTGAACAAATCAATAACGCCGGATGTAATCCAACAAGCGGAACAAATCCTGCAAACGGAAATCACACCTATCAGCGATGCCCGCGGCACCGAAGCCTACAAAAGATTGTTGGCGCGACAGTTGTTTTACGGCCATTTTATCACGTTGTTTTCAGATACCATTAAAATGAATGACTTGCTATGATTAATATAGATGCACACAATCACGTAAAAGGGAAGTCGATTTATCTCGATGACATCCAAGAATTGCAAGGCACTTTGTATGCGTTGCCTTTTGATGCTACCGTGGCGCATGCGAAAATCATCAGCATCGATATGGACGCGGCTTTGAAAGCAAAAGGTATCGTCAGCATTCTTACCGCGAAAGACATTCCGGGTGAAAATCAAATTGGTGGGATCATTCCCGATGAACCTCTATTTGCCGAAGGAGAAGTGCATTTCCGTGGACAAGTTATCGCCTTAATTGTTGGAACTTCAGAGCATCATTGCCGTCAAGCGGCCAAATTGATTAAAGTCGTCTATCAGGAATTGCCGATTATTGTCGATCCAAGGGAAGCACAGGCACAAGGCAAATTGATTATACCGCCAAGAAATTTCGAATTGGGAAACACTGAAACTGCCTGGGCACAGTGCGACCATATTTTCGAAGGCAGAAGCGACGTCAACGGGCAAGAACATTTGTATATCGAAACACAAGGTGCATATTCTCGACCAAAAGAAGATGGAAGCATTATTATTTCTTCTTCAACACAAGGGCCAACGGCTGTGCAGCGAATGGTAGCGAGAGTTTTAGGAATTCCGATGCACAAAATCGAAATTGATACCGTTCGTCTCGGCGGCGGTTTCGGCGGTAAAGAAGATCAGGCAACACCTTGGGCTGTAATGGTAGCCTTAGCAACACAAATCCTACACAAGCCAGTAAAAATGGCGATGCATCGTATGGATGACATGCGCATGACCGGAAAAAGACATCCGTATTCTGCGGATTTCAAAATTGGATTATCCAAAGAATTTAAAATCATAGCGTACGAAGTGACGCACTATCAAAATGCCGGAGCGGCTGCAGATTTGTCGCCCGCGGTTATGGAACGAACGTTATTCCATTCGACGAATGCGTATTTTGTTCCAAATGTAAATGCCAAAGCCTACAGTTGCAAAACCAACCTGCCACCGAACACCGCGTTCCGTGGATTTGGAGGACCACAAGGCAAATTCGCCATCGAAGCTGCCATCGTAAAAGCGGCGGAAGCATTGGGGATTAGTCCATCAGTTATTCAAAAAGCGAACCTAGTCAAGGACGGCGATGAGTTGTCGTATGGTCAGATTTTGCAGCAAACCAATGCACAGCAAACCTGGGAAGATTGCATGTCTACTTTTAACTATGACAGCCAAAAAGAAAGAATACGAGTATACAACGAAAATAATACGAGATTCAAAAAAGGATTGGCAATACAACCGATTTGTTTTGGGATTTCATTCACCAATACAATGATGAATCATGCCCGCGCATTGGTTCATATTTATCACGATGGAAGCGTTGTAGTTTCTACCGGCGCCGTCGAAATGGGGCAAGGTGTCAATACCAAAATGCTGCAAATTGTCACACAGACTTTTGGCATCAGAGCTTCCCGCGTCCGCATCGAATCGACGAATACGTTGCGGGTTGCGAATACGTCTCCAACTGCCGCCAGTGCTGGTGCTGACCTGAATGGAAAAGCATTGCAGATGGCGTGTACTGCGTTGTTGGAACGATTGAAAGCCGTCGCCCAAAAAGAATTGAATACCGACAAAATACAAATCAATGACGAGTTTGTTTTCGCTAATGATGAAGCTACCGAAATTAGTTGGCCGGATTTGATCATGAAGGCTTTTGTACTTCGAGTAGCCTTGACGGAAAACGCCCATTATGCCACACCAACAATTCATTACGACAAAACTAAAGAGAAAGGACATCCGTTTGCGTACCATGTGTATGGAACTGCAATGATAGAAGTGACGGTCGATTGTCTTCGCGGAACGTATGAATTTGATGCGATAAATATCGTCCATGACTTCGGTCAAAGTATGAATAAAGACATCGATAACGGCCAGATTGAAGGCGGTGTTGTGCAAGGAATCGGCTGGATGACACTCGAAGAAATTATTTACAACGATCAGGGAAGATTGGTTTCGAATGCGCTTTCCACCTATAAAGTGCCGGACATTTATTCGGTGCCGAAAGAAATCAATATCATCCATCTCGATACTGAAGGTCATGAACTTGCTATCAAAAAATCGAAAGCGGTCGGGGAGCCACCATTAATGTATGGTTTGGGCGCCTATTTTGCGATTCGAAATGCAGTCAAAGCGTTCAATCCAAATGTTGATTTGGCGATCAATGCACCCTATACCCCTGAAAAAGTTTTAATGGATTTATATAGAAAATCGTAATCCCATTCGCCCCATGGTTGTAGATTTTTACAGAAAAATGCAAGATGTACTGCAGCAAGAACAGCGTTGCGTATTGATGGTCGTGATCGATAATGAAGGCAGCAGCCCCGGCAGGAAAGGATTCAAAATGCTGGTGTCACTACAACAGATGTACGGCACGATTGGCGGTGGTATCATGGAGCATAAACTCGTAGAATACTGCCGGAGTCTTTTACATCAAGACGCTTTTATACCATTCAGCAAGCATCAGATTCACGACAAATCGGCGGCAACCGACCAATCCGGAATGATTTGCTCCGGGCATCAGACCGTCGCTTTCTATGATATTGATGAAGATTATTTTCCATTAATCCGAGAAATCTTGTCGAGTAAAACCTGCGATATTGTCTACACCGACAAAGACATTCACACGAGTTTTCAAGAATCAGCTGCGTACAATTGGCACTATATCGAATCGACAACGTTAATACAAAAAGTGTATATCATCGGTGGCGGTCATGTTGGATTAGCATTGAGCGAGGTTTTATCTCGTTTGGATTTTGAAATTCATATCCTCGACCACCGTGAAAACCTAAACACGATGATGATGAATACGTTCGCGCATTCGCGGCAGACCATCGACTTCGAACAAATCGAAAAACACATTCCCGAAGGCGATGACATCTATGTCGTAATCATGTCGTTTGGGTATCGTACCGATGAAATCATTATCCGTCGGTTGCTCGGTAAAAAATTCAAATATATCGGGATGATGGGCAGCCAGGAGAAAATCGCGACATTATACCAAAAGCTGATTGCCGATGGTTGCGATGAAAAACAACTGGCGAAAGTGCATTCCCCAATCGGCATCGATATCAAAAGCGAAACCACACAGGAAATCGCTATCAGTGTTGCCGCACAATTGATTAGCATAAAAAACCGTTCGTAATGACAACAATTCACAACGCTTTTTCACTATTGGAAAACGCTATTCCTCCACTAAAAGAAACAGTTGTTCCGTTATCGCAAGCGCGGAATAAAGTGTTGGCGGAAACAGTATATTCGACGATCGATATGCCACCGTTCCGACAATCCTCGATGGATGGATTTGCCGTCGCGATCCACGATTCGCTAGAATATAGTATTGTTGGTGAAATCAAAGCCGGAGATACGCATTTCATACCTTTACAAACCGGACAAGCCATCAAAATATTTACAGGCGCCGCCGTTCCGGATTCCGCACAAGCGGTTATTCCTATCGAAAAAGTGACTGTAAATGACACCCAAGTAGTACTTCAGGAAAACCCAAAACCCAATAGTAACATTCGCCCGATTGGACAGCAACTTTCCAAAAATGACATCGCTTTAGAAAAAGGAACGTTTCTTAATCCGGCGGCGATTGGTTTTCTGGCAGGTTTGGGTTGCACTTCCGTGAAAGTCAATGCGGTTCCAACGATCGGAATCGTCATTACCGGCAATGAACTGCTGCCACCC
>JBBRXW010000162.1:0-5317 GCA_038238295.1 Flavobacteriales bacterium
ATCAACGTCTGCCTGGGTCTTAGGTTCCACAGCAATTGAAATTACCGGCTCCGGGAAAGTCATCTGCTCAAGAACGATTGGATGATCTTCATTGCAGAGTGTATCTCCGGTCTTGATATCTTTAAATCCTACAGCAGCTCCAATATCACCAGCCTCGATATAATCAATTGGGTTTTGTTTGTTCGCGTGCATTTGGTAGATCCGAGAAATTCTTTCTTTGTTACCTGAACGTGTATTCAATACATAAGAACCTGCGTCTAAACGACCTGAATACGCACGGAAGAATGCTAAACGACCTACGAATGGGTCAGTAGCAATCTTAAATGCCAAAGCCGCGAAAGGCTCTTTTACATCTGGTTTACGTAAGATTTTAGTTTGATCTTCTTCCAATAGTTCCGCATCATCAGGATGAATTCCTTCGATACCTTCTTTATCCATTGGAGAAGGTAAATATTTACATACAGCATCCAACATAAATTGAACCCCTTTGTTTTTGAATGAAGAACCGGCAATCATAGGAATGATAGCCATGTCCATAACAGCAGCTCTTAATGCAGTGTTGATTTCTTCCTCTGTAATAGAGTTTTCATCTTCCATGAATTTTTCTAACAAATTCTCATCATAATCTGCAACTGCTTCAATAAGTATCGATCTGTATTCTTTAACTTCTTCAAGCATATCCTCTGGAATCGGCACGATGTCATATGTAGCACCCATACCTTCTTCAT
Source organism: Flavobacteriales bacterium (assembly GCA_038238295.1). GTDB lineage: Bacteria > Bacteroidota > Bacteroidia > Flavobacteriales > Flavobacteriaceae > Flavobacterium. The sequence continues at coordinate 729 of JBBRXW010000162.1, forward strand.
CCCATACAATAGCTTGATTTTTTACCAAGTCTACTACGCCTTTGAAATCATTTTCTTCACCGATTGGTAAAGTGATTGCAACCGCATTAGACTTCAACATATCTCTAACTTGTTGACATACCATCAAAAAGTTAGAACCTTGTCTGTCCATTTTATTAACGAATCCTATACGAGGTACTCTGTATTGATCTGCTAATCTCCAATTCGTTTCTGATTGTGGCTCAACACCATCAACAGCACTGAATAAGAAAACCAAACCATCAAGCACACGCAAAGAACGGTTTACTTCAACTGTAAAGTCAACGTGTCCCGGTGTATCGATAATATTGAAGTGATAAGGCAATGTTTCAGGTAAAACTTTACCTTGTTCGGTAGGAAAATTCCATTCACAAGTGGTTGCAGCAGAAGTAATAGTAATACCTCTTTCTTGCTCTTGTGCCATCCAGTCCATTGTTGCAGCACCATCGTGTACTTCCCCAATTTTGTGTGATTTCCCGGTATAGAATAAAATGCGCTCCGTTGTTGTTGTTTTACCAGCATCAATGTGAGCAGCAATTCCTATATTTCTTGTATATTTAAGTTCTCTAGCCATTTCTTATGATTAAAATCTAAAGTGAGAGAATGCTTTGTTTGCTTCAGCCATTTTGTGAGTATCCATTCTCTTTTTAACCGCAGCACCTTCTTCTTTAGCCGCAGCTAAAACTTCAGAGGCTAGTTTTTGAGCCATAGATTTCTCATTTCTTCTACGGGCATAAAGTATCATCCACTTCATCGCCATAGAAATTTTTCTGTCTGGTCTGATTTGCATTGGAATTTGGAATGTAGCTCCGCCCACTCTACGACTACGTACTTCTACGTGAGGCATAACGTTTGTTAACGCATCTTTCCAGATTTCTAATGACGTCTTTTCATCATTTTGTTTCTTAGCTTCTACGATATCAATAGCATCATAAAACACTTTGAAAGCTGTTGATTTCTTACCGTCCCACATTAAGTTGTTCACGAAACGCGTTACCAGTTGGTCGTTAAACCTCGGATCTGGTAAAAGGGGTCTTTTCTTTGCCGCTCTTTTTCTCATGTCTTTTTCTTAAAAGTTTAAATTACTTTTTTGCTTCTTTTGGGCGTTTCGCACCATACTTAGATCTTCTTTGTGTTCTTCCCGCTACACCTGATGTATCAAGCGCACCACGCACAATGTGGTATCTAACTCCTGGTAAATCTTTTACCCTTCCACCCCTAACTAATACTATCGAGTGCTCTTGTAGATTGTGTCCTTCACCTGGGATGTAAGCATTTACTTCATTTCCATTAGTCAAACGTACACGCGCTACTTTACGCATCGCTGAGTTTGGTTTTTTTGGAGTTGTAGTGTAAACACGCGTACAAACACCTCTTCTTTGAGGACAAGAATCTAAAGCAACCGATTTACTCTTCTTAGTTATCTGAGTTCTTCCAGTTCTTACTAATTGTTGAATTGTTGGCATAATTAATACTAAAAATTACTTATATATTAAATTTCCCGCTTTTTACGGGGTTGCAAATGTAGTACTTTTTTTTAATCAAACAAATCATAATTAATTAATTTTCAACGGAATTCTTCATCCATCGAGTTTTTATATGAAAGGCTATTTTTTTGCGTTACTTTTATCAAAATAAAATTGAAAAGTGAAAAGAGCCTGCTTCTTACTATTGATGGTGTTTTTGGGATCGAATTGTTCTGCCCAAAAACAGTACTTGAATGTCACAGGAAAATCGATATCGGAACAGAAAACCATCGACTCTATCGGATATAAAACGCAACATGACAATGCAAAATCCGTACTGGATGAAACGGTACTCTTGTCAGAAAAACTGGTTCAATCCGGATTTATCGAGACCGAAATTGAAAACGACAAAAAACTCAACGATTCTACTTTCCAATTCCAATATCAATTAGGAAAAAAAACTTCATCGATACATATATATATAGGTAGCAATCTTCCATTCAAAAAGCTTTCGTTATTTGATTCCAAAAAAGACACCATCATATTGCCTTACATCGAAACAGAATCTTTTTTAAACAAAACGCTCGCTCAATTAGAAAAAAAAGGATTCGCCTTATCCAAACTCCGGTTAATCAATATTAAAAAGAAAGCAAATTATCTGACCGCCGAATTGCAGCTTCAATTAGAGAACAAAAGAAATCTTGATGAAATTGTTATCAAAGGTTATGACAAATTTCCAGAAGGCCACAAAAGAAATTTGAAACGGATTTATAAAAACAAAACATTCAATCAGGAAAACCTAAAAAGCATTTATACCGATATTGAAAAATACCGTTTTGTAAAGCAGGTAAAATATCCTGAAATTTTATTTACCAAAGATTCGACAAAAATCTATGTCTACCTCGAGAAAGTAAAAGCAAACACTTTTGATGGTTTTATTGGCTTTTCGAATGACGAGAAAAAAAAGATTGCCATAAATGGGTATCTTGATCTGACGTTGAATAACCTAATCAATTCCGGCGAGACCTTTTCACTCTACTGGAAAAGCGACGGAAAAGACCAAAAGACATTTAACGCTTCGATCGAATTGCCTTATATATTCAAAAGTCCCTTTGGGCTGAAAGCGCAATTGAATATCTTTAAACAAGACAGCACGTATCAAAACACGAAAACCGCATTGGATTTAGGCTATTTCTTTAATTACAACACCCGTTTGTATCTCGGCTATCAAGCCACCCAATCGAGCGATATACAAAATTTGAATACGGCAAGCATTAGTGACTTCAGTAATTCTTATGTTACGACAGAGTTTGAGTTTGTCGATTTCAAAACGGACGAATTTTTATTTCCCGAAAAGACTAAAATCGATTTTAAAATTGGCGTTGGTTCAAGAACATCAAAATTCAGTACCAACCATCAGAGCTTTTTCAATTTCAACGCAAAGCATACCGTTTTTTTGAATGACAAAAATAATTTTAATATAAAGTCGCAGGATTTTTATCTGAATAGCGATGTTTATATTGTTAATGAATTGTATCGCTTCGGTGGAATTAATTCGATACATGGTTTTAATGAAAACAGCCTTCAAGCCAATCTCTTTACTTCAATTCTTACGGAATACCGCTATAAGATTGCACCGACACTTTATGTGCATACCATCATTGATTACGGATATTATCAGGACAAAACTTCCAATACTAAAGGAAGTTTACTCGGGCTTGGTTTTGGTTTTGGGCTGGTAACTAAAAACGGTTTATTCAATATTGTCTATGCCAATGGAAGCACAAAAGACCAAAACATAAAAGGCTCAAATTCAATCGTCCATGTCAGTTTCAAAACTCAATTTTAAAATTTTAACAAAAAAGTGGATAAAAAGTAGGATTTTGATTAGGAATCTTAACAATAAATTAGGACTTTTGAGGGAACTAATTCAAAATTATCTAAAATGAAACTAAAGTTTAATGGATTTTTAACGCTTCTCTTAGTGTTAATTGCGCAAGTTTCAATGGCACAGGACATTGTGGCAACGGGTACAGTTACGGACCAGGCGGGTATGCCAGTTCCTGGAGTAAACGTACTTGTTAAAGGAACCTCAAACGGAACTCAAACCGATTTTGACGGAAAATTTAAAATTACTGCTGGCCAAAATCAAATGTTGGTTTTCAGTTTTCTGGGAATGAAATCGCAGGAAGCTAAAGCAGGTGCAAATTTGAACATTAAAATGAGTGATGACTCCGTGCAACTAGAAGGAGTTGTTGTTACTGCTCTAGGAATCACCAGAGAGAAAAAATCTTTAGGGTACGCAACGCAGGAAGTTAAAGCAGATGTTTTAAAATCTGGTACATCCGCAGGAAACTTCTTAAACGATCTTTCCGGGAAAGTGGCTGGGGTAAACATTCGTAGAAATACTAACTTTGGCGGTTCAACAAACATCGTATCGAGAGGTATCAAAAGTTTAACCGGGAATAACCAAATGTTAATTGTAATTGATGGTATTCCAATTAGTAATTCAAATACCAATTCATCTGCACAAAGAACCGGTAGAGGAGCCAGTTACGATTATGGTAACGCTGCAAACGATATCAATCCGGAGGACATTGAGTCTGTCAACATCCTTAAAGGAGCTGCAGCCAGTGTACTATATGGTTACCAAGCAGGTAACGGTGTCTTGATCATTACCACTAAAAAAGGAAAAAGTAATAAAGGTATTGGCGTAACAGTTTCAAGTGAAGCCGTTATCGGTAGTGTTGATAAAAGTACTTTTGTACATTATCAAAACAAATATGGTGCTGGCTATGGACCATCTTACGGACCTGACGGGACAACTTTTTTTAATGAAGCGGATATTGATGGAGATGGAACCATTGACTACTTAGTTCCGTTTACTGAAGATGCTTCTTATGGAGCCCCTTTCGATGGAAGTTTAGTTTACCAATGGGATGCTTTCACTCCGTACTCACCAAATTTTGGTAAAAAAACGCCTTGGAAGAATGCCGATCACGGTCCAATAACTTTTTTCACAACTCCTATATCGTTGAACAATACGGTATCTATTGAAGGAAGTGATGATAAATCAAGCTATATCGTTAATTTTTCTCACTTAGA
>JBBRXW010000163.1:0-5298 GCA_038238295.1 Flavobacteriales bacterium
GCCCCCACCGTTCCGATTACTTTTCGGTTATTCATTTCTAAAGTAAATAACTGAGCAACACCTTCGTCCATTAACTGGTCGATTCCTTTATCGAGTTGCTTGGCTTTTAATGGATCCGCATTGTTGATATATCGGAAATGCTCCGGAGAAAAACTCGGGATGCCTTTAAAACTCATCAATTCACCTTCGGTCAGTGTATCCCCGATTTTAAAATTCCCGGTGTCGTGCAATCCAACGATGTCCCCGGGATAAGAGATGTCGACAATTTCTTTTTTCTCGGCGAAGAAAGCATTTGGACTAGAGAATTTTAAATTCTTTTTCTGCCGTACATGATAATACGGTTTGTTGCGTTCAAAAGTTCCTGAAACAATTTTTATAAAAGCCAGACGGTCGCGGTGTTTTGGGTCCATATTGGCGTGAATCTTAAAAACAAATCCGGACATCTTTTCTTCAGTAGGATCTACCAATCGTGTTTCGGAATCCTTTGGTCTTGGTGAAGGTGCAATATCCACAAAACAATCCAACAATTCCCGTACACCGAAATTATTCAATGCCGAACCAAAAAATACAGGTTGGAGTTTCCCATCTAAATAAGCTTGGCGATCAAACTTGGGATATACTTCATCAATCAATTCTAATTCTTCACGCAGTCTTTCTGCAGGCTTTAGTCCTATGATTTTTTCCAGCTCCGGATTTTTTACATCTGAAAAAGCTATGGTTTCTTCAATATTTTTCCGGCTGTCGCCACTAAACAAATTGATGTTCTGTTCCCATAGATTGTAAATTCCCTGAAAATCATACCCCATTCCAATCGGGAAACTTAGCGGTGTAACGGTCAATCCTAATTTTTGTTCGACCTCATCCATCAAATCGAAAGCATCTTTTCCTTCACGGTCCAACTTATTGATGAAAACGATTATCGGAATATTCCGCAGGCGGCAAACAGCCACGAGTTTTTCAGTTTGCTCTTCGACTCCTTTCGCCACATCTACAACTACGATAACACTGTCAACAGCAGTCAAAGTTCTGAACGTGTCTTCCGCGAAATCCTTGTGCCCGGGCGTATCGAGAATGTTTATTTTTTTGTCCTTATAATTAAAAGCCAACACAGAAGTTGAAACAGAAATTCCTCTCTGTCGTTCGATTTCCATAAAATCGGAAGTTGCTCCTTTTTTAATCTTGTTATTCTTTACGGCACCCGCTTCCTGAATTGCTCCTCCAAAAAGCAATAACTTTTCGGTTAAAGTCGTCTTTCCCGCATCTGGATGCGAAATAATTCCAAAGGTTCTCCGCCGTGCTATCTCTTTTAAAAAACTCATATCTTTTTGTAATGGAATGCAAAAATAGTATTTATTCAACAAATAAATCATGCTTTCCAATAAACAGCCTGTTTATAGAGTGAAAACCCGCCGAAATCCCAGTAAAGAATAACGTTAATAATTTTTTGTTAATAGTATTCACTATACTTGTTTAATGCATTTGAATTGTTATTTTTGTTGATTGAAATGAAAAAAGCACCACCTCTAGTTTAACCTATATTGAGCCGATTATAAATTGAAATTTTTTAATAATGAATATGAAACAATTGTTTTTTGGATTACTACTTTCTTTGAATTTAATGAGTTATGCCCAAAATAGTAAAAAGGAAGTTTTGTTTACAATTGATGACAAACCGTATTATACAGATGAATTCTCTAGAGTCTACAACAAAAATTTAGATTTAGTTAAAGACGAATCCCAAAAGGATTTAACGCAATATCTCGAACTATTTATTGGTTACAAACTCAAAATCAATAAAGCCAATAAGTTGGGTCTTCAAAATGGTGAAGCCTATAAAAATGAACTCAACTCCTACAGAACACAACTTTCTAAAAATTACCTGAGCGATTCTAAAGTGACTAAAGAACTAGTTGATGAAGGATACCAGCGCTCGCTAAAAGAAGTTAAAGCATCCCACATCTTAATTGCGGTCGATGAAAATGCCTCTCCGGAAGATACTTTAAAAGCCTATAACAGAATTTTGGATATCCGCAAACGTGCCTTAAACGGTGAAGATTTCGGGAATCTGGCTGTTGAGAATTCCGGCGACCCATCTGCTAAAGAAAATAAAGGGGACTTGGGTTATTTCACTTCTTTCAGAATGGTTTATGCTTTTGAATCAGCGGCATACAAAACGCCAGTAGGGAAAATTTCTGCTCCGGTTCGCACGCGTTTCGGGTACCACATCATCAAAGTAGAGGATGTTCGGGACAACAGAGGTGAAGTTACCGTTGCACACATCATGATCCTTAATCCGTCTGATAATAATGCCGATGAAAAGGCAAAAGCGAAAACCAAAATCGATGATATCTATAAAAAATTGAAGCAAGGTGAAAATTTCGAAAGCCTTGCCAAACAGTTTTCTGATGATAAATCCTCTTCTTCGAAGGGTGGTGTTTTGGCGCGTTTTGGTTCTGGTCAATTGAGTTCAGAAGAATTTGAAAATGCTGCTTTTGCGTTGACTCCGGAGCATCCCATGTCTGCACCGTTTCTAACAAAATTTGGTTGGCACATCGTGAAGTTGATTGAAAAACATCCCGTGCGTCCTTTTGATGAGATGAAAACAGAACTTGAAAATAAAGTTTCTAAAGACGATCGCTCTCGTTTGATTACAAATTCATTGAATGAGAAATTAAGAAAAAAATATGTAGTCAAAAGAGACGATAAGATGTATGCGGCAATTGCCAAATTAGTCACCAACGACTACTATGATAACAAATGGGAAATGCCTGGGGATACGAAAGCATTCGACAAGAAATTATTTTCAATCAATGACAAAGCGGTCAATGGGACTACTTTTTTAATTTATTTGAAAACCCAACAAAAAGCGGGAATCACATTGAAACCGATTTCAAAATTAATAGATGCCAATTATCAAAAATTTCTCGACGAGCAATTAACGGCATACTATACGGATCATTTGGAATCTGAATTTCCTGAATTTTCCAACGTTATGGAAGAGTATCGTGATGGATTGTTGCTTTTTGATTTGATGGAAAAAGAAATTTGGGACCGTTCTAAAACCGACACCCTTGGTTTAAAGAATTTCTATGAAACGCAGAAAAATTTATACCAGTGGAAAACTAGATTGGATGTAGTTATCGCTTCATCCACCGATATGGAGGGTATTAAAAAAGCGCAGAAATTATTGAAGCAAAACATCGCTCCTGAAAAAATCAAGGAACAATTGAATACCAAAGATAAAGTGGTCGTCATGAGCAATGCCGGAGTTTTTGAAGAAGGAAATGATGCGTTGCCGAAAAACCTGAAACCGGAAGTCGGAGTTTCCGAAATTATTAAGGATGGAGAATATTATTTTGTTGCGAAGGTCAATAAAATAGTTCCGGCAGGACCGAAAACCCTCGAAGAAAGCAAAGGAAAAGTCATCAATGATTACCAGCAATATCTCGAGCAGAACTGGGTAAGCGAATTGAAAAAAGAATACAAAATTAAGACGTATCCGGAAGCTTTTGAAAATGTAAAAAAAGCACTTCATAAATAATGAATGTTTCTTCTGCCATCGGGTTGCTATTGTTATTGAGTTCCTGTAGTTTTTTTACACCTGAATCCAAACCGCAAGCCATTGCCAGAGTCAACGACCAATATTTATTTAAAGAGGATATCAAGGGTTTAGTACCATCGGGAACGCCCAAAGAAGACAGTCTGGTTATCGTCAGAAGTTTTATCAATCGCTGGGCATCCCAAAAATTGCTGATAAAAGTAGCGGAAGTCAATTTGAATGCTTCCAAAAAATCAGAATTTGATGCTTTAATAAAACAATACAAAGTCGATTTATATACTAAAGCCTACCTTGAAGAAATTGTTAAAAGAAGCGTCGATACTGTAGTTTCCAACTCAGAATTGGAGGCGTATTATAAAGAAAACAAAGATAATTTTAAAACCAACGCAGTATTAGTCCGTTTGCGTTATATCAATTTAAAAAAGGACAATCCCAAATACGAAACCATCAAAAGCAAGTTTTTTGATTTCAGTAAATCGGATCGAAAATTTTGGGATACGTATGCCTTGCAATTCAATAGCTTTGCCTTGAATGATTCGGTTTGGGTAGAGATGAATCAGATATACGGGAAGCTGCCTTTCATAACTCCTGATAACAGAGATGAATATATTGTTCCCGGAAAAACCATTCAGCAGTCCGATGGGGAAAATAGCTATCTGGTAAAGATTAGTAATGTTATCGATAAGAATGAGACGGGCCCGTTCGAGTATTTGAAACCTACTTTACGGGAAGTCATCTTAAATATAAGAAAGTTAGAATTAATTAAAAAATTTGAAAAGGAAATTACCGATGATGCTATTAAAGACAAGAAGTATGAAATTTATAAATAAGAAAGCGATCGTTTCAATAGTTCTTTTCATGATGACCGGTTCGATGCTCTTCGCCCAGGAAATCATCAAGGATAGCGTGAAAACAACGAAACCGGTTGCCTTTTCTAAAAGACAAAAAATCGATGGTGTTATTGCAACCGTTGGTGACTATACTATATTGGATTCCGATATTGATAAGACTTTTTTAGAGTTATCGAGTCAGGGCAACTCCGTTAAGGACATTACCCGTTGCCAAATGTTAGGAAAATTACTCGAAGATAAATTGTACGCGCATCAAGCCATACAGGATAGTATCATTGTTGGCGACGATGAAGTAAAATCGAAGATGGATGAGCAATTGAACTATATGGTCGAACAATTGGGTTCGATGGATAAAGTGGTGAAATATTTCAAAAAAGGAAATGAAGAAGATTTCAGAACAGACCTTTTTGAAATTATCAAAACGAACAAGCTTACTGCCGCCATGCAAAAAAAGATTGTTGATGGCGTAGAAATCACACCGGAAGAGGTTCGTAATTTCTTCAAAAAAATACCGACTGCCGACCTGCCTGTTTTTGGAGCAGAAATGGAAGTATCGCAAATTGTCGTGACTCCCAAGGTGGCACCGGAAGAAAAACAAAAGGTCATTGACAGGCTCAAGGAATTTAAGAAAGAGGTTCAGGAAGGTTCGAGTTTCGCCACAAAAGCGGTACTTTATTCTCAGGATCCCGGTTCGAGCTCGAATGGCGGATATTATAAAATGAATAAGAAAACCCCTTTCGTTAAAGAGTTTAAGGACGTTGCTTTCAGTTTGGGAGAAGGTGAAATCTCCGAACCGTTTGAAACCGATTTCGGATACCACATTATTTATATCGAAAGAATTAAGGGACAAGATGTCGAGCTACGTCACATTCTTTTGGTTCCAGGGAC
>JBBRXW010000164.1:0-5278 GCA_038238295.1 Flavobacteriales bacterium
GCATTGCTGGCGTCTTCGCATCATTACGAAGAATTGCAGCATTTTGCAGATCACGGCATCGAAGTTTCCGGTAAAGTAAAAATCAATCTAGAGAAAATGATTGCACGCAAACAAGCGGTTGTCGACCAAACTTCCGGCGGTGTTAAATTCCTTATGGATAAAAATAAAATCACCGTTTTCGAGGGCTTGGGTTCCTTTGTCGATGCCACGCATGTTGCCATTGCCAAAGCTGATGGCACTTCTGAAACTATTGAAGCAAAATATATTGTGATCGCTACAGGTTCGAAACCTTCAAATCTGCCTTTCATCAAATTGGATAAAGACAGAATCATCACTTCTACTGAAGCGTTAAAATTAAAGGAAGTTCCCAAACACTTGATCATCATTGGTGGTGGCGTTATCGGAATCGAGTTAGGGCAGGTCTATTTGAGATTGGGCGCACAGGTTTCTGTCGTCGAATTTTTAGACAGAATTATTCCCGGAATGGATAGCTCGCTTTCGAAAGAATTGACCAAAGTGCTCAAAAAACAAGGCATGAAATTCTACGTTTCTCACAAAGTAAAATCTGTCGATAAAAAAGGGAAATCAGTTATAGTTCAAGCCGAAACTCCAAAAGGAGAAACCATTACTTTGGAAGGCGATTACGCTTTAGTAGCAGTTGGTCGACGTCCGTATACCGACGGATTGAACGCTGATAAAGCTGGAGTAAAACTAACGGAAAGAGGCATGGTGGAAGTTAATGATCACCTGCAAACCAACATTTCAAATATTTATGCCATCGGCGATGTTGTCCGTGGTGCCATGTTAGCGCACAAAGCCGAAGAAGAAGGAACGATGGTTGCTGAGATTCTGGCGGGACAAAAACCGCATATCGATTATAATTTGATTCCAGGTGTGGTCTATACTTGGCCCGAAGTCGCCGCTGTTGGGAAAACAGAAGAGCAGTTAAAGGAAGCTGGAGTTGCCTTCAAATCCGGAAGTTTTCCATTCAAAGCATTGGGAAGAGCAAGAGCTAGTGGCGATTTGGATGGATTCGTAAAAATCCTTGCTGATGCCAAAACCGATGAGGTGCTTGGAATCCATATGATTGGAGCAAGAACGGCCGATTTGATCGCGGAGGCGGTTACTGCAATGGAATTTAAAGCCTCTGCCGAAGAGATTTCAAGAATGAGCCACGCGCATCCGACCTTTGCAGAAGCAATCAAAGAAGCGGCATTGGCAGCAACTGATAACCGAGCATTGCATGTGTAAAGTAACCGTTATAAATAAAAAAGCCGCTTCGATGGAAGCGGCTTTTTTATGGAATTGAAAATTTATGCTTTGAATAACGGTTTGTAGTTATTCCAATGCACAAAAATCATAAATAGATTGCCGGCGAAAACGAACAATCCTATTGGTAAATTTTCGGATGCTAGAAAAATATTAATCAGCAGTATATTGAGCGTAACCGGTAAAATCATCAGGTTTGCCAACGTGACAAACTTGTTGCTGACATACGCTAAACCGCAGAGCAATTCAACACCTTTGGCTAACGGCATCAAATAGGTTGAAGCAACCAGCCCTACTTGAAAAGCTTTAAAATCTCCTGTCGTAACAGGTTCCGGCACCAAGTTTAAAAAAAAACTGACCGAAGCAAAGAGCAATAAAAGCCCAATCAAAGTGCGGATAATGTGTGTTGCAATTTTCATAATTGACTATTTAAATGATTGATAATCAAATGTATGAATTATTTGATTGCGTGGTGTTAAAAGTAGATATTACTTTTCTAACGTATCAAAAGCTTCGCAGTATATTTCCCTTTTTTATTGTAAATTTGAAACTCCTAATTGGCACTTTTGAGAACATCCATCTTTAAGCATATCGAGCAACCGCAAGCCTTTAAGCAACAGCTTTTATACTGGGCGCAGGATTTCCGTGAAGTCGTTTTTTTAGACAGCAACCACCACATCGATCAATATTCGCGTTATGATTTTGCTTTAGCTGTCGATGCTTTCACATCGCTCAAAACGGATCAGTTCAATGCTTTCGAAGATTTGAAACAATACCAGCAAACCACCAACGATTGGTTGTTCGGTTATCTGTCGTACGATCTTAAAAATGATGTCGAGATGCTGTATTCCGCAAACCACGACGGATTGCAGTTTCCTGACCTGTATTTTTTTCAGCCCAAGAAGTTGTTTTTAATGAAAGGCAATACACTCGAAATCCGGTATCTCAATATGTGCGATGATGAGGTTGAAGCGGATTTCTCTGAAATTCAAAATGGGTTTGAGGTGCAAGGTTTAAGGCTCAATGAGCCACTTCAAATTCAACAACGAATTGATAAGGAAGCCTATGTGAAGAAAGTCGAAACCCTGCTCGAACACATCCATAAAGGGAATATCTACGAGGCCAATTTCTGTATGGAATTTTACGCCGAAAACGCGATGATCCATCCATTGGAAAAATTTACGAAGCTCAACGAAATTTCACAAGCGCCATTTTCTATTTTCTTCAAAAACAACCAGCAGTATTTGCTGTCAGCTTCACCGGAACGCTATTTGAAGAAAGACGGCGAGTATTTAATTTCACAACCAATCAAAGGAACGGCTAAGCGTTTTGACGATATTCATGAAGATGAAACTTCCAAAAGTACCCTCGCCAACGACCCGAAAGAACGCGCTGAAAATATCATGATTACCGATTTGGTGCGCAATGATTTGTCGAAAACGGCACAAAAAGGTGCTGTGCAGGTTGAAGAATTGTGCGGTATTCATTCGTTTTTGCAGGTGCATCAAATGATCTCTACGATATCGTCAAAAGTCAAACCTGAATTTTCGGTGATCGATGTTTTAAAAACTACTTTCCCGATGGGCAGCATGACGGGCGCACCCAAGATTTCGGCGATGCAAATTATCGAAAATCTAGAAGAAACCAAACGCGGCTTATACAGTGGGGCCGTGGGGTATTTTACACCTGATAATGATTTCGATTTCAATGTCGTAATTCGCAGTATTTTATACAATCACGAAAAAAAATACATTTCGTTTTCGGTAGGAAGCGCGATCACTTCATTATCTATTCCTCAAAAGGAATATGAAGAATGTTTGTTAAAAGCTAAAGCCATGCGGGAAGTCTTGAGCTAATACGATATAAAAAATCCCGAAAATTGACTTCCGGGATTTCATTAGTAACGACGTATTCATCTACTTTAAAACTTTACTACTTTGTAGGTTTTGGTATCATTATCTGAATTTACTTTTACGATGTAGGTCCCTTTTGAATACGCAGACATATCGAAATGGTCGTTTGCTGCTTGCGACGTTTCGGATGCCAATAACTGACCAGTAATCGAATAAATAGTGATGGTATGCATTATTGGGGATGTTTTTATGTTTAAAATGGTGTTTACTGGATTAGGATAAATAGCGGTAGCTTCTAGCTCAGAAGGATGCACTCCTAAAGTATCAGGCAATTCTATTCGGAACGTAAATAATTCTCCAAATTCACTTGCCGTAGGATTCACACCCCAACCTGCGATATACTTGCCGTTATTAGACATACAATTTGGAATATAAACCTGGTTATCACCAAGGTCAAAATTTAAAGTAGTTTGAACGAAGTCATTAAAATTCTGTATTCCATTTGTCGCGGTCCATATGAAAGGAATAGCTGGCATTCCCCAATCTTGATCGAACCAGCCAATAACCATGCTGCCGTCAGGGCTTATGCCTGAGACATTTCCATTGGTAATCATCGCACCTTCTACAACACCTAGGTTGATGACGCCTGTTTGTTGGCTCCAAATCCAAGGTTGGTACGCATTGGCATAATCACCATATCCACCAATCCAATTCCCGTTTTGTGTCACGTAACTACATTCACCGATTTGGTTGTATTCATCGGTAGCATCTCCATTGGGATTAATTAATAAATATTCATTTGGAAAATATCCACCTGCCGGGTTTTTGCGCCATACTGCTGATTTCCATGGTCCATTTAAATCCTGATACCCTACAACCACATTTCCATCGCCACTGATAGCATTGGCTCTACTACTTCTGTTTTGATTGGCGTAAAGGCTTCCTAAATCAATAGTTCCCTCCGTTTCATTCCATACAAAACCATGAGCGTAAGGTGTTGAGCCATTGCCATTCGCTGGATTTGCCCATGAATTTCCAGCCACTGAATGTCCATCGCCAGAGATGCACCAACCTGCACTGGTATTATTATCTACAATAAAACCTAAATTTCCTAATGAAGACCACTGTTGAGTAGCACTATCATACCTCGACATCTCGGCTACTGCGATGCTTGAAAGTAATGATTTTTTATAAAAATTTCCCTGCGAACCACATACGTGAACATCACTGTCGGTAACTGCAATAGCATATAAAGCCGGGTTTCCATTAAAAATCGTTTGGTTATCCCAAGACCAATTTTCGCCTCCATCAGTAGATTCAAAAATGAGATCGGGTGTCCCTACAAGTACCAAATGCGCATCATCAATCCATTTTACATCTCTAAATCGTGCGCCCTCGAAAACATCATAAAGATTCCACGTCGTGCCACCATCAATGGTTTTATATACAAATCGGTCACTGGTAGCAATACCAATTAAGTTGTCGTAAAAATTAATTCCATAAAGTGAAGTAGTTGAGGTAAAAACGGTTGTCCAAGTGAAGCCATTATCTACAGATTTTTGGATGTCTCCGGCATTGTTTACCAAGTAATAAGTATCTCCTTCAACATAACAAACTTTTTGTGGCACACCAGTTAAGCCAGAGCCTGTTGTCCAGGTTTCACCGGCATCAGCAGTAATATACACCGCAGTGCCGCCATCCAATTGCGCGGTTACGACACCGTTGAATTCATCTTTAAAATTAATTGTTTTATAGACATACACATTGTCTAATCCTGCAGGATTCAGCTCTATCCAACTATCGCCACCATCGGTAGTTTTGGCGAAATAGTGATTCCATCCGCCAACATAACCTGTGAATTGCAACGGAAAACTCATCGCTTCAAGACCTCTGTTGCTGGTGTCTACCCATTTTTCTGCCCATGTCACGCCGCCATTGACTGTTCGAAGCAATATACCGTTTCCTTCGTTTGTCAATGAGGTTCCAGCGCTATATCCCCAATAGTTTTGATTTTCAGGAAATTCAATAGCTTTAAATATGTAGTCTTCATTAGGAAGTATATTTCTTGACCAAACTGTAGATAGCGGATGATCGATAATGTTGCTACCAGAAATAAAATTGCCGTCGGAAGAGAATCGCGCCTGACCACCTATTCC
>JBBRXW010000165.1:0-5243 GCA_038238295.1 Flavobacteriales bacterium
ATATATTATCGGTTTAGCATTGGCCTATGTAGGTATAATGATCTTTGTCGTTAAACCATTCCTGAAACGTATTGGCGATTTATACAGCACCAAAAACAAACTCAACAAACCTGTCGTTGCGATTTTCTTTCTGACATTAATCTTATCTTCCTATATCACCGAAATCATCGGAATCCACGCCTTATTCGGGGCTTTTATGATGGGCGCCATCATGCCTGATATTTCTAAATTCAGAGCAATTTTTATTGGAAAGGTCGAAGATGTTTCAGTGATTTTATTGCTTCCATTGTTCTTTGTATTCACTGGTTTGCGTACTCAAATCGGTTTGATCAATGATCCGTATTTGTGGAAAGTCACGGGTTTAATAATCCTCGTGGCAGTAGTAGGAAAATTTTTGGGCAGTGCCTTGGCCGCCAAATTTGTTGGGCAGACCTGGCATGACAGTTTAATTATTGGTGCTTTGATGAATACACGCGGACTGATGGAACTCGTCGTGCTCAACATTGGATATGACTTAGGAGTTTTAACGTCTGAGATTTTCACAATGATGGTGATCATGGCATTGGTGACCACTTTTATGACTGGGCCAGCACTCGATTTAATCAATTATTTCTACAAAACGAAAGGTTTCTTTATTCCTGATGAAATTGCGAATGACGGGAACAAATATAAAATATTGATCTCTTTTGGCAACAATGAAAAAGGGCGATCGCTGCTGCGTTTGGCGCATAGCTTAACGAACAAGCAAAAAGAAACCTCCAGCATCACGGCGATGCATTTGTCATTGAGCGATGAGATGCACTCCTACAATCTCGAAGAGCAGGAACGCAAACGATTCTCTCCGATTTTGGAAGAATCTAAATTGCTTCAGCAAGAAATAACAACCATCTTTAAGGCAACGGTCGACATCGAAACCGACATTGCCGAGATTGCCAATCAAGGTGATTATGATTTATTATTGGTCGGTTTGGGGAAATCGATTTTTGAAGGAACGCTACTCGGTAAAGTTCTTGGGTTTACGACAAGAATCATCAATCCGGACCGTCTGATCGATAAGTTTACCGGTAAGGAAGGCCTGTTCGAAAATTCTCCTTTTGACGAACGGACGCGCCAAATCATCTCTAAAAGCAAAATGCCTTTGGGTGTATTGATCGATAAGGAATTACAGGAAGTCGATACTGTTTTTGTTCCGCTGTTCTCTGCAGAAGACAGTTTCTTGCTGGATTATTGTCAGAAATTAATCTACAATAGCAACTCGAATGTTTCTCTTTTGGATAGCAATAATATGGTGAAAAGTAATTTTGTAATGCAAAGTGCCATCGATTCTTTAGAAGCGAAATACCCTGACAATATCACTTTGATGGAAGATCGGATTATGAAAAAGGAATTTTTGTCTCGTCAGGATTTGATGATCATCAGTCTCGATAGCTGGAAAAAACTCGTCGATTCGCAAAGCATCTGGCTCAGTAATGTGCCGTCAGTTTTGATCCTAAAACCTTAAATTTTAAAATCCAAGATTCAATACGAACGATAATTTAATCGCTAGATTGTCTTCAAATTTAGGCAATTGATTCGGTCCATACCGGTAAAATCCAGTCAATCCAAATCCACTGTAAATCTGGTTGAGTTCGATTCCCGATTCAAAAAAACCTTTCTCAAGAGTTTTATAATCGAGGCCAATATGCTGCTCTCTTTTTTTCAAATCTCCAAAAACAGTCCGCGTCACCAGCACCAACGAAGGCTTAATTTTTCTTGAAAACCGCATTCTTTTAAAGCCGTGTTTTAATTGGAGCATCGCGTATTCGCTCGAAAAAAACTCATTAAAATACATGGTCTCAAAACTGTTTTTCCCGGCAAGTGTAATCCGTTGCAGTATTTTATCCTTAGTCAAATTGTTCGGGGATGTGTTATACAAATGCGTCAACGGAATATCGCCATTGCCATAACCGGCTTCGACCAAAACAGAAGTTTTCTGCCCGTTTATATACTTCTTTTCATATTCAGTTCTAAAATCGATCTTATGGAATAGAAAGTCATTTTGTAGCCAATTTGGAATCGACTGTGTGAACTGAAACGTGAATTTTGGGAATCTTTTCTCCACTTCAAAACGCCCATTTTCCGTTTGCATATAATCGCTAAACGGGTTCCACTGCAGTGAAACTTGTGCTGTGGTCATATTGTAAGTCTGGTACAAAAGGTCGTTCAGATGAAAAGCATAATTGAACTTGGGTTCAACCTGCGAGGTGGTAATCTGCCAGATACTTTCCGTTTTTGGAATGATCTTCGTTTCGAAATACACCCTCCAATTTTGATAACCGTAAAAGGTACTGACGTTGATTGGCCTCGGATCATAGAGTTTAAAAATTCGTTTGTCGATGGCGAACGATGTACTACCAATCTCGCGAATATCGTCGGTATACGAAACACCAAGCCATGAATTGGAATACTTCTCAATCCTTGTTGCAAAGCCAAGATTGTATTTATAATGCCCGTCTTTTGTTCCATACGCCACATAGCCATCGATGCGGAAATTCTTTGAGAATCGTTCGCTAGTTTTGCCACCCAATCCGAAGCGGAATCCTTCATAATTATTATAACTGATAAGGTAGCGCAAGTCGAGGTCGAACGGCCCAAACGGTACATAACCATTCAGGATTTTTCTTCCAAGGAACAGTCGTTTTTCTATTTTATCTTTTGTGACCAAACTATCTAATGCGATGTATGTTCTTTGACTCCGCAGATCCAAAGAGTCTTTTCGGTAGGTATTCCAGAAATCTTCCTTTTGGTTTTCGGCGTCTTTTTTAACTTCCATATAAATGAAAGGATTTTTTATCGACAGCGGTAGATTGTAATGCAAATCAAACTGATGGGTTTCTGAAAGTAAATAAGTAAAATCGGAAGCCACTTTTTTCCTGTGGTCGGTGGGCTCTTCTTCGGCATCGAAAGGCAAAGTTTCGCCTAAAATTCGAACATCATAATTGCTTTTCCCCTTAACAATCTTGAAGGTTTTATGCATCGGAAACCATATGTCTTGCTCTGGAATATAATCAAACTCATGCGTGCCACTGATGTCTAAAACGCCTTTGATTCGCATGATGGCTTTTGCAACAGCGTAATTTTGCGGGTCGATATAAAGAACTCCTTCGAGGCCGGCAGCTTTTCTTTTCTTTTTATTTTTAAAATAAATCATGTAGGTTTTCCTACCCTGAATATCGGTGCTATCTAATAGCTTAAAGCGGTACTCTTCATACCAGTTTGGTGCTATTGGACTATGGTAGCGGGTTTCGAAAAGTTCATATTGACTGTCATAAATAGAAAATGATTGCAGGTTGAACGCTAGGATTTCATAAATCGGCTGCTTGAAACCAGCCATTTTGGTCCCGAGAATCGTTTCCTTCAATCCGTTTTCGTTGCATTGAAATTGCGACACTCTTTCGGTTTGAAACAAATGCTGCTTGGAAATGATTTTCTTAAATTCATAATCCGAGGAATCGATTTCGGCGAATTTTCTGCCGCTGGCTTTTTTAATGAAAACAGAATCGATCCGGCCATCAATCGAATCAGGATTCGCCGTAATCAGCATTTTGTTATACGCTTTAAATTCGAAGCTTCTTAATTTTTTTTCGGGATTGTTTCGGTCTTTATTTTGGATGACCTTGCGGATAATCGCCAGCGCCGGATTTTCATTAGAAATCACCACTTCATGAAGGTCATCCATTTTTGGAACCATCGCAACAGTATAGAATTTTTTGGTGGCATCGACCGCAACATCCGTTGTAGCATAACCAATATAGGAAACCGAAAAAGTGGTCAGTGGGGTTTTGGATGTGATGGAAAATTTCCCATCGACATCGCTAATCGAATAATTTCCGACAGGGGTACTGATCGTGGCAAAAGGGAGCGGCTTTTTGGAGTCGCCGTCTTTGATGATACCATTAATATGAAATTGTGCCTGACCAGCAAACGAAAACAAGAACAACAGCCAGCAGAGTTTTTTCATTAATAGCGATTTCAAAAATCGTTTTGATTTTGTATAAAGATAAGTAAAAATAAAAAATCCGTCAGGTTTTATAACGAGACGGATAACAGAATATTTTAAAATGGTTAGACTTTCATAATTTCGGCTTCTTTCAGCGCGAGATGTTCGTCTATTTTTTTGATGAAGGTATTGGTAAGATGCTGTATTTCATCTTCGGCTGTTTTGCAGATGTCTTCCGATATACCTTCCTTTTCTAATTTTTTGATATCGGTATTGGCATCTTTACGGGCATTTCGAATTCCGATTTTTGCATCTTCAGCTTCCGATTTGGCTTGTTTCGATAAATCCTTACGGCGTTCTTCCGTCAATGGTGGAACGGTAATGATGATAATATCGCCATTGTTCATCGGATTAAAACCTATGTTGGCCACCATAATGGCTCTTTCGATTGGCTGGAGCATTGTTTTTTCATACGGCTGAATCGTGATGGTCCGCGCATCCGGCACATTCACATTCGAAATTTGCGCCAACGGAGTCTGTGATCCGTAATAATCTACGAAAACACTTCCTAGCATTGCCGGTGATGCTTTCCCGGCACGGATATTCAGGAATGATTTTTCTAAATGCGCAATAGAACCGTTCATCGATTCTGTGGTGCTGTCTATGATAAATTCAATTTCTTCAGTCATATTTTTAGTGTTCAGTTAGTAGTATTCAGTGTTCAATAGGCAGTTAAACTGACCTGGAGCACTAATGACTATATATTTACTACCGTTCCAATAGTTTCGCCTTGACAGATTTTTAGCAGGTTGCCGCGTTGGTTCATATCAAAAACAAGTATGGGTAATTTATTTTCTTGACTTAATGTAAACGCTGTCGAATCCATAACATTCAATCCTTTTTTGATGACATCGTCAAAAGAGATATAATCAAATTTCGTTGCAGTCGGATCTTTTTCCGGATCGGAAGTATAGATTCCATCCACACGAGTTCCTTTTAAGATCACATCGGCATGAATCTCAACACCACGTAATACAGCGGCGGTATCGGTCGTGAAATAAGGGTTTCCTGTTCCTGCACCGAAGATAACAATACGCCCTTTTTCTAAGTGACGGACCGCTCTTCTTTTGATATATGGTTCGGCAATCGCCTCAATTTTTAAAGCGGTCTGCAAACGGGTCAGCATTCCTTTGTCTTCCAACGCACCCTGCAACGCCATGCCATTGATAACGGTAGCAAGCATTCCCATATAATCACCTTGCAC
>JBBRXW010000166.1:0-5240 GCA_038238295.1 Flavobacteriales bacterium
CCAAGTGTTGCCCGATTCTTTATGCTTCAGGCACACTACCGCAGTGTTCTTGATTTTTCGGATGAAGCGATTGTCGCTGCAGAGAAAGGGTACAACCGTTTGATGGAAGCGACGGGAATTTTGAATGCTATTCCAACCAGTGCTGTATCTTCTATTGACATCAATGGATGGAAAGCATCGGCGTATGAAGCAATGAACGATGATTTCAACAGCCCGATCTTGATTGCGCAATTGTTTGAAGGCGTTCGTTTTATCAATATTCTGAATGACGGAACCGCTACGATAACCGCTGCCGATTTAGAAACCTTTGCCAAAGCGATGCATGCATTTGTCTTTGATGTCCTAGGATTGGTTAATGATAAAGCCACCGAAAACAACTCCCTGAAACTCGAAGGTGTCGTGCAAATGCTCATTGGCATGCGCAACCAAGCGAGAGCCGATAAGGATTTTGCGCTGTCGGATCAGATCCGTGATCAGTTGATAGCATTGGGAATCCAATTGAAGGACGGCAAAGACGGGACGACTTTTAATGTTCAGTAATCCTTGATTATTCTGGAAAATTATGTTTTCTAAAATCATACAATACCCATTTCTGTTATTGATTCGGTTGTACCAAACCGTGATTTCTCCATTTACGCCGGCGAGCTGCCGTTTCGAACCGACCTGTTCTCATTATGCGGCGGAAGCGATACAAACCCATGGCATAATTTACGGAGGCTATTTGGCGGTGCGTCGGATTTTAAGCTGCCATCCGTGGGGGCGAAAAGGATACGATCCGGTGCCGCCAAAAAAAAAGAGTTGCTAAAGATTAACGTATTTTAAGGGCTTTTTTATTTTAAATCTTTATTTTTACAACACTAACAAACCCCAATAGTTTATGAGCCCATTAATAAGTATTGTTTGGAATCCAACAGAAGGAATTGATTTAGGATTTTTTGTTATCCGCTATTACAGCCTAATGTTTGTCATTGCTTTTGGATTGGGGTGGTATATCATGAAGCGTATCTTTGAGCGGGAGAATGAACCTTTGGAAAAACTAGATTCGCTTTTTATCTGGACCGTCTTAGCCACTTTACTTGGCGCCCGTTTGGGCCATGTCTTTTTCTATGACTGGGAATATTACCGCAACCATCTTTCTGAAATACTCTTGCCATTTCGTTTTGATCCGACTTTTGAGTTTACGGGTTTTCAAGGATTGGCAAGTCACGGTGCTGCTATTGCGATTATTATAGCGATGTATTTCTTCAGTAAAAATGTTATGAAAAGACCGATGCTTTGGGTTCTGGATCGTGTTGTTATTCCAGTAGCGAGCGGTGCTATTTTTGTCCGAATTGGAAACTTTTTCAACTCTGAAATTGTAGGCCATGAAACCGATACGGCCTTTGGGATAAAGTTTGTAAAGGATCATTTTACTGCGCGCGATGCCGTTGCGAGAACGCAGATTTCTAATCCGAAAGAGGCGTATCATGCAATTACATCCAATCCGCAATTTGCTTCATTATTGCAGGAAGTTCCTGCCAAACACCCAGCGCAATTGTATGAATCTGTTTGCTATGTCTTTGTCTTTGCTATTTTGTTTTTCCTGTATTGGAGAACCAATGTCAGAGAGCGTCTTGGGTTCCTTTTTGGAATGTTTTTAGTGTTGTTATGGTCGGTTCGCTTTGTCGTTGAATACGTAAAAGAAAGTCAAGGCGGTATTGAAGAATATCTCGGATTATTTTCGACTGGACAATGGTTGAGCATTCCATTTATATTGATTGGTTTGTATTTTATTTTTAATGCTGAAAAACCCATCGAAGAAATATAAGCTAGTTTTTCACTATGTCTGATAAAAATTTCAACGAATATTTTAAACTTCCCATTTTAGATGGATTGGAATTTTTACACGCCACAAAACATAAGATAAATTTCCCGTTTCACTTCCATGCTACTTTCAATATTACATTAGTAGTAGAACAATCGTTTTCAACAAAGTTTTCGGATAAAATTATACAAGCGCCTACAGGGAGTTTGTTTATTACCAATCCGGATGAAGTGCATGCGACTTTATGTGAGAATAAATTGGGAAATACTTTCTATACTTTTTATATAGCAGCGGACGTATTAAAAAAATTAAACAATAATAAAGCGGTCTTCTTTAACGAAAGAACGATCTATGATTTGAACCTATTTCAACAATTCTTTTATGTTGCACAGAATTTAAATACTCTAGCTTTTCCTTTTGAAGATAGAATGTTGCCGCTCTTACAACAGCTTGTTTTATACCATTCAAAGGAAATTTTGTTTTCAAACAAACAGACACAGGTGTTTCGGAATTTCATTGAAGAAGCAACTTTTGAAAAATTTTCTTTAGAACAAACCGCTCAAAAATTCGGGCTTGACAAGTTTAAATTTCTACGATTATTTAAGTCTGAAACAGGTTTAACTCCAAACAATTTCATCATATTGCAACGCATCGAAAAAAGTAAAAAACTTTTAGAATCCAATGAAGATTTGTTAGCTATTGCTATTGAAACCGGGTTCTATGACGCCACACATTTTTGCAAACATTTTAAAAAAGTGACTGGTGTAAGCCCTAATACCTATCGAAAAGCATAATAGCAAGTGCAATATCGTACTATTCAATTTGCTTTGGTTCTATTAGTTTTGTAGTCTACAAATCATAAAACTAAAGCTATGAAAGCAACGTTCGTTTTTCTGTTTTTAATCCCAATTGCAATTAATGGGCAAAATCAAAAATTAAATTCGCAACAGTATAAAGAAGATTTCAATTACTTCTGGACGACCATTCATGATGAATATTGTTATTTTGATAAAAAGCAAACCGACTGGGAGAAGGTTAAAGTGATTTATTCGCCTTCATTGGATACAATTGCAACTAGAGAACAATTCATAGCACTACTAGAAAGAGGGTTTTACGAAATCTATGATCATCATGCTTCACTCAATACTAATACTGATTTTTCTCAAAAATTAGTTCCTTCTGGCACTGCCATTTGGGCGGAGTATCGTGATGGCAAACCTATAATTACTGAAATCAAGCAAGGTTCCAATGCGATGAATTGTGGCATTATGGCCGGTATGGAGGTTATTGCGGTAAACGATATTCCCGTTGACGAAGCCATCAAAAAATTTTTACCAAAGTCTACCATTGCAAAAGATAGTGAAATGAAATCTTATGCTTTGCGGGTATTGCTTGCCGGAAATCATATCCAACTTAGGAAATTAACTTTAAAAAATAAAGGAATCGTTGCTGATTTTTTTCCTGATAATGTACAGGGAATTACAAAAAAAGCAAATCTAAGAATGGAGTCTTCAATCCATCAAAATATTGGGTATTTAAAGATTAATGATTGTTTGTATGACAACGCACTAATTGCAGAATTTGATAGCGTAATGAAAGGCATGAAAAACACGAAGTCTTTAATTTTAGATTTAAGAAATACGCCAAGTGGCGGCAATACGATGGTTGCTAAAGCCATATTGAGTTGGTTTATTAGTAAAGATCATTTCTATCAAAAACATGAATACACTGCTGAAGAAAAAGTGGTTGGAATCAAAAGAAGTTGGATGGAAATTGTTTCTCCACGAAGTGGAAAGTATTATTCAAAACCGTTGGTTCTTTTAGTCGATCATTGGACAGGAAGCATTGCTGAAGGAATTACCATCGGATTTGATGGACTACATCGACCGAAAACCAAAATTATTGGCACTACGCTAGCCCGCTTAAATGGTGCTGTAACTACTTTTGAAATGCCGAATTCAAAAATAAGGTTTTCTATTCCGAATGAAAGATTATTTCATATCAATGGAAAGCCAAGAGAATTGTTTCGTCCGGAAATATATATCGATTTACTTAAAGAAAAACCTACTACTTCAGACCTTTTTATGACAAAAGCTTTTGAGTATTTGAATCACATTTAGAAGGCAGCAGCTGCATTGTGGAAACGGTATGGCTCTGCCAATATATTTTCCGTTTTGTCAATCAATGTGGTACGGTATTGCCCTAGCCCAGATTGGAGCAAGTATCCTTTTTTGTTTTTAGAAAATGCCCCTCGAATGTGCTCGGAATGACAACAAAAAAGATACTGTGGAAAGCTGGAAAAAGCTTCTAAAAAAAAATGCCCGAAACGAGTCGGGCATTTTCTGTATACTATAAAGTGTGACTTATGCTTTGTTGTGTTCTTCTTCGATTCTTTTGTGCTCGGCATCCGAAATGGTATCTACCAATACTGGAGTTGCAATGAATAGTGAAGAATACGTTCCTACGATAATACCAATCAACATCGCGAAGATGAATCCACGGATTGATTCGCCACCGAATACGAACATGATTAACAATACCAAGATCATCGATAATGAGGTATTGATGGTTCTTGACATCGTAGAGTTGATCGATTGGTTGACGATAGAGTTGAAATTTCCTTTGGCTTTACCACCTAAGAATTCTCGAACCCTGTCGAATACAATTACGGTATCATTCATCGAGTAGCCGATTACTGTCAGGATCGCCGCGATAAAGTGCTGGTCGATTTCCATTCCGAATGGCATGTATTTCCATAATAACGAATAGATTCCCAATACGAAGATAACGTCATGCGCTACCGCAGCAATAGCACCTAAACCATATTGCCATTTTCTGAAACTGATTAGTAAGTATAAGAATACGATTCCCATTGCTCCTAATACTGCCCAGTAAGAATTGGTTTTGATATCATCTGCTACTGTTGGTCCAACTTTAGAAGCCTGAAGGATTCCGTATTGTTTACCGTCATAACTGTTTACGAATTTTTCGTAAGTCATGTTGGCATCGAAATGCTTTTTAAGGTTGTCGTATAAGATTTTGTTAACGGCAAGATCGGCTTCCGAACCAGCTTCTTCTACTTTGTATTTGGTAGTAATTTTTAATTGGTTGTCTTTACCGAATATTTTCGCTTCAGCACTTCCGTCGAATACTTTTAATAATTCGGCACGAACGATTTCGGCAGAAACTGGTTTTTCGAAACGCACTTGGAAGGTTCTTCCTCCTTTAAAATCGACCCCGTAATTTAATCCGTGCGTTGCAAGTGAAATGACGCTTACGATACACACTACTAACGAGAAGATGTACGTATATTTTTTGATTTTAAGGAAGTCGAAATGGAAATTCGTAAAGAAGTTTTTAGAGAATCCTGTCACGAAGGTCAATTTGTTTCCTCTGCTGATGCTCCAGTCTAATAAAATTCTTGAGATGAAGATGG
>JBBRXW010000167.1:0-5214 GCA_038238295.1 Flavobacteriales bacterium
ATAAATTTAAACCAAAATACAAACAAGATCATCACCGCAAGCACCACCATCGTCAGCATTTTATTGATAAAAAACAAGATACAAAGGGAATAAACGGAGACACTCAAATCGACTAAGATTCCGGTGAAAAATTTCATAAAGAAAGTTTTCAGTTTCATCGAATCGCTAACACGCTCCATCAAATCTCCTTTTTTATAGGAATGAATATAAGACAGCGATGAACTGTTGATTTTTTCATCAAAAGAAAAAAGGAAATAACGGTCTAAAGCGTTACCGAGGTGAATGCTGACATAGTTTTTATACAAGGTTGTAAAAAGATCAAATACTTTATAAATCCCTAAACCAATCGCGAAAAGAATCAGCGTATTTAAATTATAGGTCGGCAACACGTTATCGATTAGAATCTGGTTGGTGAACACGGCAATTTGAGCAGTGGTCGCAGAAAACAACGCTGCAAAAATATAGATATACCATACTTTTTTATACTCGCCCAATTGTTTGAAGAGTTGCCAGTAGAGACTTCCTTTCACTTCTTCCGGATAAGTAACGGCCGCGTCTTTTTCGGTCTTGTCTTTAATGGTAAGAATTAAAGGTGCCTTGTTTTTGATCTTCCCTTTTTCGAGTTCTAAGGTTTTGAAATTATTCGGGATATTAGAAATCTCTTGGTTTTTCAGCAAATCGATGATGAAGCTTTTTTCCGCCTGAAGATCTTTAAAACCAAAACTTTCTTTTAGGTATTTAAAATATGTCAGTTTATTGAAAACCGAAGCGTGTCCATTTTCATTGATGGCTTCTTCCAGATTGATTTGATATTCTTTTAAATCTTCCGCACAAATCGCAAGGATTTTGTCTTCGGTTGCCACAACATCCCAATCGGTTTTGTTGCTGATCGCTTTATTTTTGATTTCTTGAAGCGACAAAAGATATTGGCTTCCTTTGTTAGGGTCGAATATTTTGAACTTTCTTCCTTTCAGTTCGTTCACAATAATATACCGGGAACCATTTTTGTGTTTTACAGGAAGGATGAATGGGAACAACTCATTGAGTTGCGCTTCGTTGCCTTCGATGTAATTGACGTCGAGAAGTTTGAAATGGGCTTCCATTCCATTAGCATCGAAGAAATCTTTTAAGTCCGATATCCTTGAACCTTTCTGGTCTAAAGGAATGCTTTCTTCGATATATTTTCGAGAAATGTTCTTCTCGAAAATATTGAAAACAGTCTTGATGGCGCTAATTCCGCAATCATTGTTCTTTAATTGTTGGTCTGTCTTTGGCATAGATTTGGGGTTTATCTTAGTCCAATTATGTATTAATTAAATGTTCTCAAATAGTTAATTCAATAATTTTAAGCAATATTAATTATATAAATATTTATCTTCTAAAATTTCCCATAACTAACCTGAAAACTCGATAAAATGCTATTTTTTATATGTTTATAAAAGTGCACCCCCATAAAAAAAGCCTTTCAAATATTGAAAGGCTTTTTTTATGATCATATTTAAAGAAATTACAATTTATGCATGTTATCTGCCAGATTTTCAATGAATTTGCTAATCGGCCCTTTGATCATCATGGCCATCATCGCATTGAATTCTCCTTCAAAAAAAAGCTGAACTTCTGATTTATTTTCCGAAACACTATCGATTTTTGCCGTGAGCGTAAAAGGAAGCTTGTCGCTGGCGGCTCCTAATACAACTTTATTCGGCGCAACCTTTTCTTTCATCGTTAATTTAATTTCCGGCATTCCTTTCAATCCAAAAATAAAGGCATCATCAGCGAGAACTTCAAATTTTGCAATTGAATCCGGCATCAGTTTTTCAAAATTGTGGACTTGCGATAAAGAATCAAATAATTGCTGAGCGGATTTTTCTACGCTTACTTTAGGGCTTTCTAAATTCATAGTTTAATTTTTCAAGGTTCAGATTGAAAGGATATTACACTTCGACACCCCAGGATTCAGGAGCTGTGCTCCATTCTACCAATATCATCTGTTCTTTTTCGGTGATATATTTTTTGGCAACGGCCAGGTTTAATAAATTTTGATAATCGCTCAAAGTATACAAATCGACATGCGCATTTTTGAAGTTATCTTCAGAAATTTTAAATCCATAGCTAAAGATGGCTACCATGCCTTTTACATTAGCACCTGATTCACGTAAAGCTTCCACGGCATTAAGGCTGCTATTGCCGGTACTAATTAAGTCTTCGACAACAACTACATTTTGCCCTTTCTGTAAAAAGCCTTCAATCTGATTTTTTCTGCCGTGTTTTTTAGCTTCCGGTCGCACGTATACGAACGGCAATCCCATATACTCGGCCACGAGCATACCGATTCCAATAGCTCCAGTAGCTACGCCGGCAATAACATCTGGCTTCCCAAATTGTTTCTCAATATTTTTTGAAAATTCTTCCCGGACATAATTTCGTATCGCGGGAAAAGACAGTATCAGCCTATTGTCACAATAAATAGGCGATTTCCAACCCGAAGCCCATGTAAAAGGATTTTTCGGATTCAATTTAATTGCATTTATTTGCAAAAGCAACTCGGCTGTTTTTTCGGCTGTGTCTTTATTAAAAATCATAGTACAAATGTATAAAGTTTTTGTCAACGATAAACCTTTTTTTTTAACAAATGAAATCGTAAAAGAAACCGATTTTAAAATATTTCTTTTAGAAAGTACGGATATCGAACAGCTTGTAATTAAGATGTTCAATAACAAAATTAAAAAATGTTATTTATATTATCCGGATGAAAAAGTAATGTTCAAAAAATTAAAAGAAAAGATTCCAGTTCAAAAAGCCGGAGGTGGTCTGGTATATAACAATAATGGTGAAGTTTTGTTTATTTTTAGGAACGGGAAATGGGATTTACCCAAAGGCGGCAAGGAGAAAAGAGAGAAAATGAAGGGCACTGCAATGCGGGAAGTCGAAGAAGAAACGGGTGTTAATAAATTATCGATCACCAAAAAAATACAAAAAACCTACCATATTTTCAAGCGCAACGGCGTCTATAAACTCAAGATTACGCAATGGTATGAAATGGCTTCTGATTTCGACGGAACACCGGTCGGACAACTCGAAGAAGGAATAGAAAAAGTGGCTTGGCTCAATCCGGCACAGATTCAGGAAGCCTTGAAAAATTCCTATGAAAATATCAAATTATTATTCGAAGAAGAGAAACTCCTGCAATAGGAGTTTTTTTATTTTCAATCGATAGCTGTAAAGATTTACCTTTGCGCCATGAAAAATCACCACCATTCTAATAATATTCTGCTCAATTTAGGTATTGCCAATCTCAATGAAATGCAGCTGGCAGCACAGGAAACCATCCTCAATGATAGCAATGTTTTATTGCTTTCGCCAACCGGTTCCGGGAAAACACTCGCGTTCTTATTGCCGGTTTTTGAAATGCTGCAAGAGGACATTAGTACGGTGCAGTGCTTGATTTTAGTACCTTCTCGTGAATTGGGTTTGCAAATTGAGCAAGTCTGGAAAAAAATGGGAACAAACTATAAAGTGAATGTTTGTTATGGCGGCCATTCCATCGATACTGAAATCAAGAATCTTAGTAATCCACCCGCGGTTTTAATCGGGACACCCGGACGAATAGCCGATCACATCGACCGGGGTACTTTTAAAATCGATACCATTGAAACGTTGATTTTAGACGAATTCGACAAATCACTGCAGTTGGGTTTTCACGAGCAGATGTCTTTTATCATTGGGCGATTGACGAAATTGAACAAACGAATTTTGGTTTCCGCTACTTCAGATATAGAAATCCCTAAATATACCCGTGTCATTCATCCCACCATTTTGGATTTTATTCCGGAAGAGGAGGCAAGTACCAACCTTTCGATCAGGATGGTGGTTTCGAAACAAAAGGATAAAATCGATAGTTTGTTTCATTTGATTTGTTCGTTGCAATCGGAATCCGCTCTGATTTTCTGCAACCATCGCGATGCCGCGGAACGCATCAGCGACACGTTGAATGAAAAAGGAATCTATGCTACGTATTATCACGGCGGCATGGATCAGGACGAGCGCGAGCGTGCTTTAATTCAATTCAGAAACGGAAGTGTCAGTTATTTGGTGACGACCGATTTGGCGGCTCGTGGACTGGATATTCCCGAGATGAAACACGTTATCCATTACCATTTGCCTTCGAAAGAAGAGGAGTTTACACACCGCAACGGAAGAACCGCTCGGATGCTGGCTTCGGGAACGGCGTACGTCATCATTCACGAAAGCGAAAAAAAACTCGACTATATCGATTATCGAATGAAAGTTTTAGATGTCGACAATAATACGACATTGCCGAAACCACCGCAGTTCCAAACAATTTATATCAGTGGCGGCAAGAAAAACAAACTCAATAAAATTGACATTGTCGGTTTCTTTTCTCAAAAGGGAAAATTAGAAAAAGAAGATTTAGGCTTGATTGAAGTCAAGGATTTTATCTCATTTGCCGCTGTAAAATCAAAGAAAGTAAAGGAATTGCTTGGTTTGATTCGCGACGAAAAAATGAAAGGAAAAAAATTCAAAATTGAAGTCGCCCGAAAAGTTATTAAGAAAGAAGAAAATTGAATTGCTTAGAATGTAAAATCACTCCCAGCTATCTCAGTCTGACAGACTCGGGTACTAACATTTGATATTGCCCGCCATTTCGGATGACATCCCGAACGATGCTCGACGAAATATAAGAGGTTTTAGCTGCTGTCAATAAAAAGACGGTTTCTATTTTGGATAATCTTCTGTTGGTGTGGGCAATCGCTTTTTCAAATTCGAAATCGGCGGGATTGCGCAGGCCACGCAGGATGAAATTTGCTTTCAGTTTCTGGCACAAATCAATAGTCAAGCCTTCGTAAGTTACCACGGAAACGGTCGGTTCGTCTGCAAAAGCCTCTTCGATGAATCGCTTTCTGTCTTCGAGCGAAAACATGTATTTTTTTTCAGAATTAATTCCAATCGCCACGACAATCTCATCAAACAAAGGAATACTTCTTTTGATGATGTCGAAATGACCAAGTGTGATTGGGTCGAACGAACCGGGAAATATGGCTTTTCTATTCATGTTGTTACTTTGCTAAAGCCAATTCGATGGCGTTGGTAAACAAATCTTCTAACGAAATTCCAGCGGACTTCGCTTGTTGTGGAATCAAACTTTCGGTTGTCAATCCCGGAATCGTATTCATTTCGAGCATGTAAGGCTCC
>JBBRXW010000168.1:0-5192 GCA_038238295.1 Flavobacteriales bacterium
AGGACTTCGGTGCGAATCAACAATTCAGGATGTGCTTTGAAACCGGCTTGTACTTCCGCAACAGAATAGGTTGATAATGCAGATTCATCCATGAACCATTTTCCTTTGTTTCTTTGTAATTGTACTCTTTCTTCTGGTAATGTTGCCGCGAAGTCTTCCAATCGCACTCTTTTTCCGGTATTGTCTACAAACTGCAATAAGCTTCCGCCTTTGGTTTCAATCGCTCCGTATTCGCCGTGGATGAAGTTTTTCCATTCCCAAGCTTGTGATCCAACGAATATTAATCCTCCGATAATCGTTAAAAACATATAAAAAGCCACTTTGCTTCTATTCATATGATGCCCAGCATCTACGGCCAGCACCATTGTAACGGAGGAAAAGATCAGAATAAATGTCATCAAAGCCACATAATACATCGGCGCAGAAACACCATGCATGAATGGAAAGTGAGTAAATACCTCATCCGCTAGTGGCCAAGTATCTATAAATTTGAATCTGGAAAAACCATAAGCGGCTAAAAATCCCGAAAAAGTCAAGGCATCCGATATGATGAAAAACCACATCATCAATTTACCATAATTTGCCCCTAACGGTTCATTTCCGCCACCCCAAGTATTCTCTTCACTGTTTGCAGTAGTAACTGTCGCTCCCATAAAAGTTAGTCGTTAAAAAGTTCCCAAATTTACATTTTTTTCTTATTTAAAGAAATATAAAAACAAAAACAAATAAACCCATAATAAATCAAGGAAATGCCAGTACATCGCACCTAGCTCTATTCCAAGGGTTTGAGTGGCATTGTATTTTTGTTTAAAATGATTATAAATTATAATTAAAAGTGAAATTATTCCTCCGGCAAGGTGCGCCAAGTGTACCACCGTCACAACATATAAAAATGTCGTCGTGATCGAACTTGAACTTCCAGTAAAATAATATCCTTGTGCAACGATTTGCCCAAACCCTACAAATTGAAGAATTACGAACAATATCCCTAATGCTAATGTAGCTAAAAGAAACGAAGTGGTCGCATTCCTTTGGTCTTTTTGTATCGCTTTTTTCGCAAGGTGAAATGTGACGCTGCAACCAATAATGACCGCAGTACTGAAATAGAATGCAGTCGGTAACTCGAAATTTTTCAACCAATCCGCCCTCGATTTACTCACGACAAAAGCACTTGTCAATCCACCAAACATCATTGTCATACTGACCATCGCAAACAACAAAATCAATTTATAGGAACGGTCATTTCTAGCTTTTTCTTCAGCTTTGCTCAATTTATCCTGTATCATTATCGTAAAAATTTATCTAATATATATACTATCTGCAACAGCGTAATGTATGAAACGCTGACCAACATCAATGTTCTTGCCGCCACGGCAGTCCTGGTTTGGTAGAGCCGTATTGCATAAAATAACATCCATAATCCTAACAAAAAAACAACTGCCGCACTTATCGGCGTGATGTAGAAATCACCAGTATATCCTGAGAGCGGTAATAGTGACGCGATGATCAGCCAAACAGTATATAAAATTATCTGTAAGGCGGTCGACTTATCTTTCTTCCCAGAAGGCAACATAAAGAAACCGGCTTTTTCGTAATCTTCATATAAGAACCAGCCGATTGCCCAAAAATGCGGAAACTGCCAGAAAAACTGAATCAGAAATAATGTTCCCGCTTCAATACCAAAATTGCCTGTTGCGGCAACCCAACCCAGCATGAATGGAATCGCTCCCGGAAACGCACCAACAAAAACCGATAACGGCGTCATCGTTTTCAATGGGGTATAGACGCTGGTATAAAGAAAAATGGAGATTGCCCCGAACATGGCCGTTTTCGGATTGATGGTATATAAAATAGCAATGCCTACAACCGTTAAAATACTGGCAATGAGTAATGCGGTGAAAGGCGTCATACGACCCGAAGGTACCGGTCGGTTTTTGGTGCGATCCATTAATGCATCAAGGTCTTTTTCGATTACCTGATTGTACGCATTAGAGGCGCCGACCATACAATAGCCACCAATAGCCAGTTTCATTAGGATGACCCAGCCTGAAGTATGAAAATCGATCACGCCGAGCATGAAACCCGCTAACGATGAAAACACCACGCTAATGGCTAATCGTGCCTTCGTGATCTCAAGAAAATCAACACAAATAGATTTGACAGAAAGAGAATTTGCGGTTGCGCTCAATGCTTTGGATTTGCTATTTTAAAACTGGTGCAAATATAGGAATTCCATACTTGATTTAAGGAAGGAACTTTTAGATTTTTTATAGCATTCTTGTTAAAAAAATTAGATTTAAATTCCACTGAAAGTTCATCAAATAATTTAATCCGCGGAGAAAACACGACAGTGATTAAAACAAAAAAGAGGCACTATCAAATTTGCCTCTCTTTTTTATCCTTTTCACTTGGCCTTTTTAATAATCAAAATACCAATTGAAAATATCACAACGCAATCCTAACGAAAACCAAGTAGTCGTGTCTTTAAAAGTGGCGGCTTTACCTTCTAAAGGAGTCAATACTTCCTGCGTTGGATCGAAGTTTCGATAGATAATACTTCCAAATATTTTCATGTTGGATGCCGGATTTAACAAATAACCGGCTTGTACATCTGCAATAAAAACTGTCGTTTTATTTCCCTGCCCGATTTTCACGCCAGTGTCATAGGGACGGGCCTCATTATAATTTTTATAGATATCAGCACCATAATTAAATGAATTTTCGGCACTATTAAAATCTAAACCTCGAATTCCATACGTGAATTTACCATCCGCAAAATAGCGCCCTTTATGATATCGGGCTATCAAAATCGCTTCTTTGAAATTTCCACCCCATTGATGCCCAAGGCTTTGGTTTGCATTTCCGTAATTCGTCAAAGGATCGCTGTGGGAATACACATACGGACGTACGTGGTTGTATTCTAGTTGTAACAACAAATTCTCGACATTGAAAGCATTAAAATATTTCACTCCCAATTGATACCCATATTTGTTCTTCCAGCTTTTGTTGGCATCTTTGATTGCATTTAATGAAAATTCATCCAACAAAAATTGTCCGTAAAGATTGATCTGATTGTTCCATTTGTATTTGTAAGTCAGTCCCAAAAGCGCATTTCCTGTTTTAGAAGAAGACGCGAACTCTACCGTGCGGTAGAAAATAATCGGATTGTAGAAGCTCATATCGAAACCTCTTCCGTTGGTATTGGCCCAAATGACCGATTCGAACAAACCTATATTCAATCGTTTCGAAGCATTCCAACTCAGGTAGTGATTGGCCATATATTTTGTCGCATACGTTTTCTCTTCACTAACCTCTGGGCGAATGTCTTTGAGGAACATATAGGTATTGGTGTACTTTATTTTCCAGAAACTGGTATTGATTTTAATAAACGGATACGGGCTAACACCATCTGTTGTAATCAAAGAACGGTATCCGTCCCCAATAAAATTCCTTCCGTAACCCAATTGCACATTGATCATTTTACTCGGCGCATAGGTAACATTGGCTTCTGCCATTGGCATATCGAAAGCAGCCATTTTGAATTGTTTGGCAATACCAATTCCAGGAATTACGGCAGGGTCGCCTCCAGATGGTTTAATTGATCTCGAATACCGATTGAAATAATCCGCAAATTCTCCTTGACTTTCAAAAATAGTTGTCGTAAATGTCAATTGCCGGCCCAAACCTCCCTGAATCTGAAGTCCTCTAGTATTGATATAGGTATTGATATCTTTCACGGTCGAACTGCTTTTCCCCAGCTGCAAATCGAAGATTGGATTCAATGAAAACCAATAGCCATCGCCTTGAATCTGTACGGTATTTTCGTTGAATAGTTTCCTTCCCCACCAGCCTTTCTTTTTAATCATCAATTTCTCATTGACAGCGCGAAAGTCATAATATTTCGCTACTTCGGCATACGAATAGGGCTTCACAGCGGTGTGGTTGTTGGTTCCGACCTGATTCATTGCTGCATCAAACTGTGCGTAATAACTATGAGAAAAGGGAATATTCAGATGACTTTCAAACTTAGGATTGTCGAATTTATGATAGGTAATACTATCAAATTCCTTCAATTCCTTATCCTTGTTTTTGGTATAATTTTTAGATGCCGCCACTTTTAATGCTTCCGCTTCGGCAGTAATCTCCGCGAGGCTTTTTAATGGAATCGCAATCTTAATCGTAAACTTGGCGTAAGTCGGTTTGCCATTATGCGTTGCCGGTTCAATTTTAGGAAACTGACCGAATACATTTTTAGTTTCCTGTAGTAATCGGTCTTCATTACTATCAACATACAGCGTCTTAAAGACACCCGTTTCATCTACTTCAAAAAGCACAATAATACTTCCCTTGTAATTGTTTTGTTTTAAATCTTCCGGTACCTGAAAATGATTGTAAACAAAATCTTGCACCTGGTTATTAAAGCAATTTTCCAAATCGGCGTACATCAGCTGCTGGCAGGCTGGAAATACCGGAAACTGTTCAGAATTCTGATTAGCAACCTGTGCCTCCGAGCTGTAACAGACATACACTAATAAGAATAGCGAAAGTATTTTTTTCATAATTGTAATTTAATAAGCATTAATAGGCTGCGTCAGAGATTTTCCCATCCGCAATTACTTTGGCCCCCGAAGTCCCTATTCGCTTCACTCCTAATCGAATCATTGCCACAGCTTCATCATACGTTCTCACACCCCCAGCCGCTTTTACCGAAAGTGGTGAAGCATTTTCAAGCATTAAAATAATGGTTTCTACTGTTGCTCCATTAGGCAGGTTGTCTTCTGTTTTATAAAACCCGGTAGACGACTTCACAAAAACAGAGGTATAGCATTCTTCCTTGAAATTAGACAGCACTGTGTTTTTTATAAAGGCTGAAATCTGGATAATTTGCTGGTGTGTCAAGGCAGCGACTTCTATAATCCACTTGACGACCTTACGGTTTTCGAGGCCGAGTCGGGTGCAATTGATGATTTCTGCTTTAACCACATCGAGGCGCCCTTCTTGAAATGCTTGATAATTGCAGACAAAATCAAGATCATCAGCCCCATCTTCAATCGCCTGCTGTGCTTCTTCTAGCTTTTTTTCAACAACAGAGTTCCCTTCTGGAAAATCGATTACGGTTCCAACCAGCACCTTCGAATTGGAAGTACGGATCATTTGTTTTGCCATCGAAACCATATCTGGACGGATCATGA
>JBBRXW010000169.1:0-5150 GCA_038238295.1 Flavobacteriales bacterium
CTAAAGCGATAGAAGTGGCTGGCTTGACCGATTTGATGCAGTATCAAATCAGACGGGATATGCTGGAGGTAGAACAATTGCTGATCGAATCTAAACTGCGCAGCATTCGCTTACACCGTGAAAATAAAGGCGATACCGAAACTTTTTAAATAGTGATACTGCGCATTATATGTTAAATTTATATTAAATGTATTTAAATTTAACTTTTTGGCTTGTGAATTGAAAATCCGATGCCAGTATTAACATTTTAAAACCAAACTTTATGAATTATTCAGTTACCAATTTGACACAGGTTGCCGATTGTAATGCGTTACTTTCCTGGGCAGCAAAAGAGAAAGCCGATTTGTCCTACAAAAGACTTTCCGATGAGCGTTTAACCGCCAAGTATGCAGAAACTTCTCTGGAGTTGGATGCGGTCTTGCAAGGGGTATTGATCGAAATTTCGGCAACAGAAACCGTTATCGCAGTATTGCCTGACGGACCTTCGAAAGACGATGCGATGAACAAAAAGACGCGATTGGAGTACAAAAAATTCCTTCTCGAAACCCGTAAAGAGAGCTATGGCACAGTGGCCTTGCTCGAAAAGGAAATGGATTTGGCGCGCGTCGATGTAGAGCTTGGCGAAGTAGATGCTTTTATTGTCGCCGTTGAGGCGCAGAAAGTGATTCTAGCGGCGTGATGCAAAGCAACTAATGTGGAAAAGCAGGCGAGTAGCCTGCTTTTTTTGTTTATACCATTGTGATGGCGAAAACATATCAGGGTATCAACTGCTACTCGACGAAAGGGCGTGTAGATTTTCGAGAAGCAAGTGAAATAATCTTCTACAGGTATTTCAATCTATCAGGATATTTTTCAGCGTACGCGTTTATTAACTTCATTATATATTGGTTGCTGCGATAGGGCGTCACATAATTTTTTAATTCCGAAACCTCCGCAAAGGCGATGTCTGTTGTAAAATAACCCATGCCATAAAAATGCCCGTTTTCAACCCAAATGCAACTGCGCTCCTCTAGGCTCCTGCCTTTGTCGATAATAGCAAAACTGGGTCTTTTCTTCAGATAAAAATCAAGGGCGTTTTCGATGTGTTGGTTGTGTACTTCCGCTGTAGGTAATGCTGTCGCCTTGTTGCTGACCGGCAGTGCACCGGCTTCGGCAACGCCAAACAAACAAAACCTTTGATCGATAGTGAATTTTTCGATGAGTTCGCGCAGTAGCGTGATACCGTCATAAATACTGCTGAAAGTCTCAAGACACGTTTGGTGTTGGCTTACCCTACCAATGGCAAGATAGCGGTAGCCATTGCGCGCCTCGTATTCATAGAGTCCGTATTTCGCTTCGAAGCGCTTTAATGCCCGATTGTAAGTAGGCCATAGGTGTTTTATTTCGGTGCATTCCAACAGCAGCGCCATTAACTCGGTCGCGCAAATTATAAAAGAAATGCTGTAGATATCTTTCAAAAAATGTTGCCGTTGCGGCGTGATTTTATGGCCTGTAAAATGCGAAGCCACTCTTTTTTTTAGATTGATGGCCTTACCGACATAGATTACTTTTTTGGCTTGGTTGTAGAAATAATAAACACCAGGCTTTTCAGGAAGGCGTTCCAAATCGTCGCTGTTGAGGTTAGGAGGTAGGCGCTGGTCGTGTGCCGTGTTCTTGATCATTTTACCAATGGCATCCTCTAGATCCCACGCCACTAATTTTGAAAACAATACCGCCGTGGCATCCGCATCACCTCCCGCACGGTGCCGGTTTTTTATCGGAATGTCTAAAGTTTTACAAAGCGTTCCCAAACTGTAAGAACCCAGTCCAGGTTTGATTTTTCTTGCGACACGCACGGTACATAATTTCCTTGCCGTCCATTTAAATCCGGATTCCTGCAGCTGATGGCGAACAAAGGAATAATCGAAGTTGACATTGTGTGCCACGAAAATACGATTGCTAAGTAGCGCTAAGACTTTTTCTGAAATGGCATCAAAAATCGGTGCATCACGAACCATGTCATTGTTGATTCCCGTGAGTGCAAAAATGGGAAGTGGGATTTCTTTTTGTGGATTCACGAGTGTTTCCCAGCGGTCGATAATGGTGATGCCATCATGAATTACGATCGCAATTTCTGTGATGCGGCTGCCACTGGCATGCCCTCCCGTGGTTTCTATATCGACTATGGCATATTCCTGTTTTTTCATCTATAGTATAACGCGATTGACTGCCATTTTATGACGGGGTAAATTAATTTCATGCTCTTGTGGATAAGGGGCGCGTTGGGTCATACTCACGTCTTCTCGAAGTTGTTGCTGCGTTTGGAATCGTTTTTCATCGGTGTCGGAATACCGGGGGTCCGCTATAAAAGGCATCTTCGCCATTTTTGTAATGGTGATCGTAGGGAAGTGGTAGTCGACCTCGACTTTCCCAAGGAGTAAATAACAGCCACCGCCTTGAAAGGGATACTTCTGAAGGCTATCAGCAAAATGAGCGGTATCAAAAAATGCTCCCTCCGCATCGATCCATGTTCCGAAATACATATCTCCTTTTTTTGTGGGGACATGTTTTCTGGAGATCAGATAGGCTAACATTTTTACGGTTTTCTTATGGTATTTTGTCAAATCTTTTGCCATCACCTCCCCACGATAGGCAGTCTGTAATAAATTAAAAGGGCTCACTGACACTGGAAAGGACAACAATTCAATTTCATCGAAAGCATCTTCATACGGCGAACGCGCTACTACAGGTAAGGTATATTCCTTTACCGGTTCCTCCAGCAACAGCCAACTTCTGTTTTCGGGTTTGAAGTGGAGCATGATCATTCTTGCCATCACGATCAATTCACTTTTGGTTTTATTGGTAAAACGGAAGGCCCCGATAAAAATGAGTGTCTGAATCCCTTCAATCCCAATTGGAACGCGGTGGATGAAATCTTCCATTGATTGGTATTCTCCATACTGCTGTCGATTTTCTACTATAGCATCGGCCAGTTTTGATTCCAAACTTTTTAAATGCTGAAATCCTAAATAGATATCTTTTCCATACAATGTCGTTTGGTATTCACTTTTATTGACACAGGGGTTGTGTATTTTGGCACCCGACATTTTTGCTTCGTGGATGTAAACCTCCGTTCTATAGAAACCGCCAAAATTGTTTATTACTGCCGTCATGAATTCTATCGGATAATATACTTTTAAATACAGGCTTTGATAACTCTCGACCGCATAAGATGCCGAATGTGCCTTGCAAAAAGAATAGCCCGCAAAAGATTCGATCTGCCGGTAGATTTCCTGACTCAATAGTAATGGATGGCCTTTTTTAGCACAGCAGGCGAAGTAATTGTCTTTTACCTTTTGTAAAGCCGCCTTCGACCGTCCTTTGCCGCTCATCGCCCGCCGTAAGATATCGCCGTCAGACGCCGGAACCCCAGCATAATGCAACGCAATTTTGATGACATCTTCCTGATAG
Organism: Flavobacteriales bacterium; assembly: GCA_038238295.1. GTDB lineage: Bacteria > Bacteroidota > Bacteroidia > Flavobacteriales > Flavobacteriaceae > Flavobacterium. The sequence continues at coordinate 3,451 of JBBRXW010000169.1, forward strand.
ACCATGATCCCATAAGTTTCCCCTAATTGCTCTTCGAATACTTCGTGAAAATAATCGAAGCGGTCCGGATAATTGTGTCGAAAAATATACTCTTTCATCATGCCGGATTGTGCGACACCGGGACGGATTATCGACGAAGCCGCAACAAGCACTTTATAATTCTCGCATTTAAGGCGACGCAATAAACCACGCATCGCAGGGCTTTCAATATAAAAGCAACCAATGGTTTTGCCTTGCCCTAAGAACTGATTGCATTGTTGTTCGTCTTTAGAAATTTTGGTATCGCGAATATCTACGTCTATATTCCTGTTCTTTTTAATCAGCTTAACGGTATCGTCGATGTGACCAATGCCACGCTGGCTTAAAATATCAAATTTTTCAAAGCCAATAGCTTCGGCTACGTGCATATCAAACTGTACGATAGGGAACCCTTTTGGAGGCATTTCAAGCGCCGTGAAATTGGCAATCGGTTCTTCAGAAATAAGTATCCCACAGGAATGCATGCTGCGCTGGTTGGGATATTTTTCGAGCATCATGCCATAGTCTTGCACTTGCTGAACGACTTTATTGGTATCGTGTTTGGCCATGGGATTCTTTGCCAGCGCATCGAGTTCTTCTTTTGGCAATCCGAATACTTTTCCGACTTCGCGAAAGATTGATCGGTATTTAAATTCGACATTGGTGCCGCAAAATGCCACATGATCGGCACCGTATTTCGTGAATATGTATTCGAGTATCGTGTCCCGTTCTTTCCAAGACCAATCGATATCAAAATCCGGCGGTGATTTTCGATTGACATTCAAGAAGCGCTCGAAATACAAATCGAGTTCTAACGGACAAATAGCTGTAATGCCTAAGCAGTAAGCAATAATACTGTTAGCACCACTACCGCGACCAATGTGCAAAAAGCCTTGACGGGTACTGAATTGGACAATATCCCAAGTGATCAGAAAATACCCACTAAACTCTAATTGATCAATCACTTCCAATTCTTTTTTTACCCTTGCTACCGCTTCAAAATGGTCCTTGCCATAGCGCCAAACTACTCCTTCATAAGCTAATTTTGTGAGCAGTTGGATGTCATTTTCTCGATTTTGAGTGTAGTATTTTTTATTTTTGGGAGTGCTAAAATCATATTCGAAATGGCACTCCTGAATTATTTTTTCTGAGTTCTGCAGGATTTGTGGGTGCTCCTTAAATTTTGCGATTAAGTCTTCATTGGCAATCATTACTTCGGATACTTGGCAGCAATCACCTTCCGCAAGCTTTGATCCAAGGACATTTCGATCGATGGCACGCAGAATTTTATGCAGGCTAAATTCTTTTTTTGTTCGGTAGGTAACCGGCTGCAATACAACCATTTTAGACACTAGTCCTTTCCACTTTTGATGGAAAAGTTTTGACAACTGCTCCGGGCGGATGCCGATGTATTCCTGTTCTTTTAAATCAACAGGTACATTTTCTAATGGATAAATGATAAAGACGTTTTTAAAATCCGGTGCTCGTTCCGGTAATGGGCTGTTTTCGAAGTTATGCTTGGTTATGGTGCGGTTCATTTCGCCGATTCCATTCCTATTCTTGGCAAGACCTATATATAACAGTTTGCCATGGTTTCGAAACTCAATTCCTACTAATGGTTTTATATGGACCGCTTTACAGGATTGGATAAACTCATAAATCCCGGTGACGGTATTGATGTC
>JBBRXW010000170.1:0-5145 GCA_038238295.1 Flavobacteriales bacterium
ATCAAATGAATAACGGAAGGATGCACCCCAGAATTTCCGAGTGAAAGTGTATTCAGTCTTGCTAAAATAGATGCTTTTACACAAAGTGGGTTCAATGGTTTTCCCGTTCCCGAAGAATGGCTGCGAATCAGGTTGTATTGCAATTGGATGCGGTCTTCATCCTGGATGCGATATTGTGCCATAGGGCCGAAGCCGGTATTAACACCATAAATAACTTTATTGCCTGAAAATTCCTTTAAAAACTCAAAACTTTCTATCACTCGGTTTAAAACGTTTTCGCTAATATCTATCGTATTGTCTTCAAAGATTATAGCTTCAAATTCTTTTAAACTCAAATATTCATTAATAATTTTCATGCAAACTTTTGATTATACTAAATTAGTTTTATTAAAATAATTGTAGTTAATTTGAACTGGCAAATGTAATATAATAATTCATAAAATTATAAAAAGATGTTAAAGGAATTTGTTGATGTTTTGGTAATTGGAGCGGGGCCTTCGGGCTGTGTTTCAGCTTGTCATCTTCACAATAATGGGGTAAAAGTAAAAGTCGTAGAAAAAACAAAATTTCCTAGGCTTGTTGTAGGCGAAAGTTTGATCCCGAGAGTTATGGATCATTTTGCTGAAGCCGGCTTATTTGAAAGTTTGGATGCGATGAATTTTGAAAAAAAACTAGGCGCCCGTTTCATCCGTGGCGAAGAAATCTGCATTTTTGATTTTAGTGATAAATATGGTAAAGGCTGGGATTGGACTTGGCAAGTTCCCAGATCTGATTTCGATAATACGATGGCACAAGAAGTGATTCGAAAAGGCATCGATCTTGAGTTCGAATCGGAAGTGATTTCAGTCGATTTTGACGGGAAAAATTCTACCACTGTCGTAAAAGATATTGATGGAAACCTCAAAGAAATTCATGCTAAATTTATCATTGATTCTAGCGGTTACGGCAGGGTTTTACCACGGCTTCTCGATTTGGATACGCCTTCAAAATTAGATCCGCATTCGTCTATATTCACGCACGTAAAAGACATAAATCGTCCCGAGGGCGAAGAAGGAACTTTAATTTCATTCGATATTTTAGAAACCGAAGTTTGGTTATGGGTTATCCCATTTTCTAACGGTAATACGAGTTTAGGGGTTGTCGGTCCGACGCATTTTATTAATGCCCTGTCTGAAAACAATGATGCCAGAGAAGCATTAAACAATGCAATTAAATTATCCGATTATTATGTGAAGCGTTTTGCTGGAGTTGATTTTTTATTCAATCCTGTGAAATTAGAAAACTATTCGCGTTCGGTAAAACAAATGTATGGTGATGGTTTTGCACTTACGGGCAACAGTTCTGAATTTTTAGATCCTGTTTTTTCTTCCGGTGTGGCTTTTGCAACCGAATCCGGAATGCTGGCTGCGAAATTATTCATCAAAGAATCGCAGGGAACAGCTGTTAACTGGGAAGAGGAATTCACCGGTTATATGCGTCGCGGTATTGGTGTTTTTACCACTTATGTGAAAGAATGGTATACCGGAAATTTGCAGACTTTATTTTTCCATCAGCCTGAAAACCCCGATGTGAAGCGTAAAATATGTGCCGTTTTGGCCGGTTACGTTTGGGATGAAACCAATCCGTTTGTGAAGAAACACGACAACGTCATCAAAAACATGGCGTATATGATTAATAACGAAAAAGAGTCCGAAAAAAACCTTAGTTAACACTGAGGTTTTTTTTATAGAATCCGTTTGAGTTGGATCGTGAAAACCTTCGCCAGTTTTTCATAGGCTCCCGCAATGCGAAATCCCTGATCCCCATTGTAGGCGTTACTTTCGATTCCAATTACTTTATCAAATGCTATAGTCAGCAAAGCAGGTTTGGCACTTCCAATTTCAGAGATGGTGATGACGGCACTTAGTTTGGCTGGTTCTATGACATAACCAGGATAAATCCACGTGGTTTTTATTTTCATTTCGTAATTAGAATTGCTCCGCTTATCTATCTTTAACTGCCCTTTTTCGAAGCGATTGTTGAAATACTCGATAAACTTTGGTTCGTATTTATTTGCCCTATCATCGTACCAATCTTGTTTAAACATTTCAGATGCACCTTCTTTCGCTTGACGCTTTTCCATTTTTTCATGAAGATACTCTTCTTCTGTAGCAAAATCTGCCACTTTGATATTTGAATAATCGAAGGAAACTTTGTATTCTAAAATTCCTTTGAGGTTATCAAGACTGCCGGATATAATTGTAAAACGCTGCGCGGAGGTAAAGAAACTGACCAGTAGTATAATAGCAAATAAGGCCTTTTTCATTTGATGAGGATTAAGGATTTAAAGATATTAAATTCCATAAAAAAACCTTAGCGATTGCTAAGGTTTTTTTATTTTTAAGTAGAGGATTGCTTATTTGTTCAAAGTGACTTTAATCATAATATCTTCCTTCTGTTTTTTATACGCTTCTACCATAAAGGTGTTTTCGCTTGTTTTGATAATTCTATTCGTTGAGAATTGATAAATTTTGAAATCTTCTACTTCTCTTGCATTTAAGATCGAGCCTTTTGTTAATGATCCATCAGCATCGGAAATCTTAACCGAAGTCAAATAACCTCCTTGACCATCTGAATGTTCTGCTGGCGTTTTGCCTTCTGGTAAATCAATGTTTTTTACGTTATCTAAAAACACTAAATAATGACTATTGTTAGCGAAGAAATATTTGAACGACAATCCCCCTTTACCTTTTTGTCCGGTTTGTCTTTTTGGGATTTTGTTCATATAAGACAAGGTGCCGTCAGGTGCAATTTTGGCTGTAAGGATATCTCCATAATGGTAGCTATAATACCCTCCATTGGAGCCCCAGCCGCCGCCAACACCTCCAAAACCAACACCGCCTCCAAAACCAACGCCCATTCCGCCATTGTGTGAACTATGATACATCATATAAAACTGTTCTCCTACTAACATCATACTGCCATCTGCAAGCACTTCAATATTTTTAAGTTCTAAGTCAGGAATTTTAGCACTAATTCCTTTTTCTTCTTTCTTTTCGTTTTTCTTTATTGTTTTTTTGCTCTCAAAAGCATTCAATATTTCCAACGGTATTTCATGAAAATATTGGTCATACATTGTGCCGTCTGTTCGGATTTTAAAAACAAAAACACCATCAGATTCTCCTGTGGAAGATATTTTTGAGGAACCAAATCCAAAAGCAGCGCCGCCTCCACCTAGTTTTCCTTTACCATTACTGTAATATCCTCCACAAACCAAATAATCTTTATTGGTGTCAAAAATCCACAATCTGCTGATAAATTTGTTTCTGTTATCGAATTGAGAAATATCTATTTTATCTGATCCTGATTTGATGGTAAACAATTCGATATGATAATTGGCAATGGTATCTTTTCTACTTTTCTTATCATCATTACTGTCATCGTTAAAAACTTTAGCCAATAGGAAAAGGTTTCCTTTATTATCTAATTTGTAATCGAGATTGTTCATTCTTCTTTCAGTATAGGGCATTTTCACTTCTTTGAGCGAAAGTTGCTTTAGATCGCCATTGTATGCGCCTAAACCGATGACATCATAACTCTTTTTATCATTTTTTACTTCTGGTTTTTTTCTGTATTGCACCAAGATGTTTTTCTTGTCATATGATCTGAAGATATCAAACTTATCTCCTGTTGCGCTTCCGAACCATCCCATTTTTCCAGGATCTTGTGACGCTTTTCTTGTAATTTTCCCAACTACTTGAAACATTAGTTTCGGTGTGCCTGTAAATTCTCCAGAATCAAAATTAATTTCTTGAGAAAATAATTGTTCTTTATCATTGTCTCCATCCCATGAAGAAAAGAAGGCATAAAATTTACCGTTAAGTTCTAACACATCTTCTACTTCATAGTTTTTGGGAAAGAATTTTTCGTAGGCTTTGTCACTAACGAAAGCCGGTTTTTCATTATCGAATTTCTGAATAAGAATATCGTTGCCATCAAATTTTATAGCCATCGATTGGTTTCCTTTGGCAAAATAATATTTTGCTTTGGCGTCGAATACTTTGTAGGGTTCACTTACTTTGAAGGAATAATCAGCCGACAACTTTTTTTGAGAGTATCCTAAATGCGATGTCAATACTAAGGCAGCCAATAGGCAAAATATTTTTTTCATAATTTACTGTTAAATTAGGTTGAGCGACAAATATAGTATTTTCGAGTTAGTGGCGTAAGTAAAAAACAAAAATAATGATTATAAAATTTCATAGTAAAAGCTTTATGCTTTCGCTTTTTTAATATTTGCTGCTAGTGATTTGGCGAGTTTAGCATATGCTTCAGAAATACGGTAACCTGCATTGTAATCTAAAAATCCTATTGGTCCTGCAAATTTACCTTTACCACCAATCCTTTCATATTCAGCCGATAACAACATCATTTCTGGATTGCCCGTTTCAAAAACAGTAACGATTGTTTTTATTAAAGATGAATTATGCATTATGCCAACATTAAACCCAGGATGAATCCATGTAGTTTTTATATTCATGGTATATTTGGCCGTAGCGAGATTTTCTTCAACATTCATTTTGCCACTTTTAAATCTTTTGTTAAATGATTGAATAAACTTGGGTTCATATCTGTTTTCGCGATCGGCAAACCAATTCTTCTTGAATGCGATATCTTTACCATTCCCTTCCCTCTTTTTCATTTTATTCGCTAAAAACTCTTCTTCATTAACTCTATCTACTTTTAGATTTGAATAATCGAAAGTAAGATTGTATTCGGTAATCCCTTTGAGGCTTGCAAAATTTCCCGACAAAATTTTGACTCTTTGCGCATTCGAAATTGATGAAATGAATATTAGGGTAACAATGATTACTTTCTTCATATACTTGTTATGTTGTTTAATAAATTAATTTTCATTAACAAATATATCAAATTGGTTTTTATACTTTGATTAAAAATAATTTCGCTCATTTTCCTTTAATTCGCTAACTCCTTTGAGGCTGACGAACTTTGGATTATATTTGCAGCTAAATTCGAATCGCAATGCCGCGTTAGGGATAGAGCAATTGTTTGAGCTCTTTTTTGTTGCAGCTTTGCGGAAACAAAAAAAGCGAGTGCGAAAGCCCGACCCCGTCTTTGCGAGGCACAAGCAAACAGGGAACGCCC
>JBBRXW010000171.1:0-5122 GCA_038238295.1 Flavobacteriales bacterium
GAGTAATCATCAGTTTGAAAAATAATCCCAGGCCTAAAAATCCCCAATGCTGGCTGCGTTTGTCGATTTTGAGTTGCAAGCCGACGGATAGCAGGGCAATCGGAGAAACGGTATTGCCTATTTTTTGAAAGACGTTTTGCAGGTCGGCAACGAAATCGAGTTTTAGAAGGTTTAATACTAATCCCACGACAAAAGCGATAAATGGCGGAAAGGTCAGCACTTTGGTGATAATGGTTTTGGGTTCCGCTTTTCCTTTTGAGAAAATCGTTGCGGTCAGAATTCCTAAAGTCGCCATGACTACGAAGGAACCGGGTTGGTCTACGATGATCGCGGTTTTTAGCCCTTCGTCTCCATATAGCGCTTGAATAATAGGAAATCCGACAAAGGAAGTGTTTCCCAATCCGGCAGTAATGATTAGGCATCCGGTGAGTTTCCGCGACCAGTTGAATCGTTTTCCAAGGAAATAAAAAAACAAAAAGGAAAACAGAAAGCCAATCCATGCGATACCTAAAGGAAAGCATAAATCGGAATTGATTTTAATTTTTGGGATATAGAACAATGCCAATGCCGGCAACGAAATGTAGATGATAAACTGATTGAGGGTTAGCGGTGCATTTTTGGGAAATGCTTTTACATATTGCAGTCCAAAGCCTAAAAGTAAACACAGGAAAACTAGGATAATGCTATCCATTCTGACAAATTTATTTTGCTGCAAAGGAACGTCAAAAAAAGGAAAAGGCACTATAAAAAAGTCCAAAATTGCTATGAAAACGCAATGCCCTAGCCCCGATTGCAGCGGTATCCTTTTGCGAAGCCCTGCGGAGCAAAAGATTTAGCGGAAAGCGGGAATAGCTTCTGAAAAATAGGATGTCAAATTATTTGCTTCCATTTTTATTTTACTAAATTTACCCAAACGATTATTCTTTGAACGCACCCAAAAAAAAAGCGACCGCACTGCATGAAAAATCTGGCATTCCACCTCCGGAAATGATTAGTATTTCGGCAGTGGATACCGTGCAGCAGTTTCGAAAAGTGCAGCCTTCTTCACAGGAATTAATCGACGGCATCCTAGCCGGAAGTATTACCGCTTTGAGCCGTGCCATTACGTTGGTGGAAAGCACGAATGCCGATCATCTGCATAAAGCCAATGAAGTGATTACTGCATGTTTGCCTCATGCCAACCAATCGATTCGTATTGGAATTACAGGTGTTCCCGGCGTTGGGAAAAGCACTTTCATAGAAGCTTTTGGTAAACATCTCACAGGCTTAGGCAAAAAAGTTGCCGTTCTGGCGGTTGATCCAAGCAGTACCATTTCACATGGAAGTATTTTGGGCGACAAAACCCGTATGGAAGAATTGGTTAAAGATGCCAGCGCCTATATTCGCCCTTCCGCCTCCGGAGAAACTTTGGGCGGTGTGGCTCGAAAAACCAGGGAAACGATTATCCTTTGTGAAGCGGCAGGCTACGATACGATTATTATTGAAACGGTTGGTGTAGGGCAAAGCGAAACGGCGGTGCACAGTATGGTGGATTTCTTTTTGCTATTGAAAATCTCGGGTGCCGGCGACGAGTTGCAAGGCATTAAACGCGGGATTATGGAAATGGCTGATGCGATTGTCATCAATAAAGCCGATGGCGATAACATTAAAAAGGCATTGTTGGCAAAAACGGAATTCAATCGCGCGCTGCATTTATTTCCGGCGAAGAAATCGGGTTGGACACCAACAGCATCAACATGTAGTGCGATTACTCATGATGGAATTGCCGATGTTTGGGAAATGATTTTGACGTTTATTGCATTGACACAATCGAATGCGTATTTCTCAGAAAAGAGAAAAGAGCAGAATCAATATTGGTTGATGGAAACGATTGATGCGCAATTGAAGAGTCATTTTTACAATCATCCTGGACTTCAAAAGCTTGTTGAAGAAAATAAAAAAGCGGTACAAAATGATGCGATTTCACCTTTTGCAGCCGCTCAGTTTTTATTGAATACCTATTTTAAAAAATAACTATTCCTCGTAACGTGTTACTTCGCGATCGTAGAATTCGTTCGCTTTGACAATCAATTCTTCCATTTCGGCATTGAGTTCACTTTCGTCGAGATCTTCCGCTTCTTCGAGGAACTCGACTTCATCATCTTTCAGATTGATAATAAAACGGGGATAATCGAGGTGAATGATAAATATATCTTCCGGAAAATCGGTATTGTCGCCGAGTAAAAATTTTGGTAATTCCATTGAAATTGTGAATTAAGTATAGGTTGTTATTTATCGGAAAGAATTACTGGCGCATTGCTTTTCCCCATGAAAATAATCTTGCTGTTCGGGGAAGCGGCCAACTCTTTCTGAGCTTTAATCTGTTCGTATTGCAATTGTTTGTCGGACAAACCAGTTGAAATAATTCTCTGGTAATCTGCGATACCTTGTGCTTCTACCCGCTTTCTTTCGGCTTCCTGTTTTTCTTTTTGCAAAACGAATTGCATTTTTTGAGCGTCTTGTTCGGCATTGATTTTACTTTCAATACTTAGTTTTACAGAAGCGGGAAGATTGATATTTCGAATCAATAATTGCTCTAGAATTAAACCTCTTTTTTTGAAATCGTCTTCAATACTTTTATAAATCCGCTGTTGGAATTCATTCCTTTTTGTCGAATATAACGCCACGGCATCATAATAAACAGCATTGTCACGAATCCTGGTTCTGGTTACCGGACGAACAATTTTATCCGAATAATTGATTCCTATTTGTTTGAAAATTTTTGGAGTGGCTTCGGGCGAAACCCGATATAAAACTGTCAAATCAATAACCACTTCCAGTCCGTCATTAGACAGTACGCGAATGGCATCATCGCCTTCTTGCGCGCCTTCACTATGAATGGCAGACATCGTGTAATTCTGTGTTTGAATATCGAAGTCCGTAACATCCATTAAGGGATTGATTAAGTGCAAACCGCTTTCCAAAACATCCGGTTCAACGCTTCCATAAAGTGATTTTACGCCTACTTTTCCAGCATCGATTTGTTTGAACATCGAAGAGAAAAGCCCGAGAAGAATGATACAGAATCCTGCAATTTTAAAAAGATGTGAAAATTTAGAAAGTGGATTGTTGGTATTTTTCATTGTTGCGCTGGCAACCAGTAAAATAACCCCGAGAATAATGAATAGTATCATTGTTAGTGTTTTAAATGTGGTGTTTATACGGGCGAATACTTTATAAGTTACACCACTGGAAATTTATTCTACTTTGAGGTTTTCAATCACCAGTTTGCGTGTTAGCCGTGCAAAACGAATATACAAAAATAAAGCGGCCGCTGTTAATCCGGCTAACAATCCAATCCAGATTCCGGTGGCTTTGAGTTCGGTATATTTTCCTAGGTAAATCGAGATTGGGAAACCAATAATCCAATACGCGACGAAGGTAATGTACATCGGTATTTTGACATCCTGCAAGCCCCGTAAAGCGCCTAAAACTACCACTTGTATTCCATCCGAAATTTGAAATACCGCAGCAACCAACACTAATTTTGAAGCAATAAGAATGACTTCAGCGTTATCCATCGCAAGCAGCGGATCGTTCATATTCAGAAATAAATGCGGTAGAAATTGATGCAACGCGACAAATGAAATGGCAAATATGGTTTCGAGAATAACCGTCAGTAAAAATATCGAACGTGCAACAACAATCAAGTTCTTATAATCATTCAGTCCTTTTTGGTTGCTCACGCGAATCATCGCCGTCACACTCAATCCCATCGCGAACATGAATGTGGCCGTTGCTAATGTCAATCCGATTTGGTTCGCTGCCTGACTTGTTTTGCCAATAGAGCCCGACAACCAAATGGCCGCGGTAAACAATGTTACTTCAAATAACATCTGCATGGCCGATGGAAAACCGAGGTTGATGATTTTCCGCAAGACTACTTTTTTGATTTCATCAAAACTGAAATCTTTAAAATACGTGTTCAGTTCTTTATTATATTTTAAAAGATAATGCATAAAAACCACCATCATAATTCTCGAGATGACGGTTCCAATTCCGGCACCTATCACGCCGAGTTTCGGGAAAAACCAAATACCATAAATCAAAACATAATTAAAAAAAATGTGTACGACATTTGTCAGTATGATGGCGTACATCGAATATTTTGTTTTCGATAATCCGTCCGCAAACTGCTTATATCCCTGATAGATAATGACCGGAATCAACGAAAACGCGACCCAGTTGATATACGGGTATGCCAATTTTACGACGGCTTCCGGCTGGTGCATTAAATGCATTAAAGGTTTGGCGAGAACGATCAATCCGAATAAAGTTACGCCGATGATGGTGCACAAAAGCAATCCATGATGAAAAGTCGTACGAATTTTATTGGTATCTCTTTCTGCATCGGCTTCGGCTATAATCGGCGTTATCGCAGTAGAAAAACCGATTCCAATCGACATTCCTATAAAAATAAAACTGTTTCCCAACGACACCGCTGCCAATTCGGTCGAGCCTAAATTGCCAACCATTAGATTATCGACAATCCCGATTAGCGTATGTCCGAGCATTCCCATCACGACAGGATAGGCAAGTTTGATGTTATACGGGAACTCTTTGGTGTAATCTGACAGCTTCACTTTTGATTTTTTTTTTGCAAAAGTAAGACACAGCAACCAACTTATCATCAATTCCTAAATTTTAATTTTCGACCCCTTTTCAGCTGTAATTCAAAATCTTAACTCCTAAACCGCTTCATTTTAGGAAAAAAAAAGAAGGGTTCATTACCTTGGGAAGGCTTGATTTTAGGGCTTTTTTTATATCCAACTGTTAAAAGTGTAAGATAAAACTCAAATTATATAAGCCTCCGATATGGATTTAAAATAATTTTACCCTGTCGATTGTTGACATAAAAAGTGAACCAACTCGAGAGAAAATTTTTATTAACAAAAATGAATTATCATGAAAATTAAATTTGTATTTCTATTTGCCACAGCTCTATTTTTTGCTAATCAAAGTAATGCTCAGGACAAAGCTGTAAAGAATTATGATCAGAAATTTCGTTTGGGTTTTGGTTTGAATGGTGGTATCGTGACCGCCGACCCTTATGATTTTGCCCTTGGTGGTGATGTTCGCCTCC
>JBBRXW010000172.1:0-5096 GCA_038238295.1 Flavobacteriales bacterium
ATGATGTTGATTTCTTTGCCTTCTCATTCGTACGACGTCCATCTGATGTTATCGAACTTCGAGAAATCTTGGCAAAGCGAAAATCAAAAGCAAAGATCATTGCAAAGATTGAAGATCAAGAAGCTATCGAAAATATCGAGCATTTAGATTTCGGTGCAGGCTTTGCGCCCAATCTCCGTGGACCTTATGCAACGATGTATGTGCGCCGACCATGGACAATTCGCCAATACGCCGGGTTTTCTACAGCCGAAGAAAGCAATGCTTTTTATAGAAGAAATTTAGCCGCCGGACAAAAAGGATTATCGATAGCCTTTGATTTACCCACACACCGCGGCTACGATTCCGATCACGAACGTGTGGTTGGTGATGTTGGAAAAGCAGGCGTAGCAATCGATTCTGTTGAAGATATGAAGGTGTTGTTCGACCAAATTCCACTACAGGAAATGTCGGTTTCGATGACAATGAATGGCGCTGTTTTACCAATTATGGCATTTTATATTGTCGCTGCAGAAGAACAAGGTGTAGTGCCGGAACAGCTTTCGGGAACGATACAAAACGATATTTTAAAAGAGTTCATGGTGCGGAATACTTACATCTATCCGCCGGCACCATCGATGAAAATCATAGCCGATATCTTTGAATATACCAGTCGGAAAATGCCGAAGTTTAATTCGATTTCCATATCCGGGTATCACATGCAGGAAGCCGGAGCGACAGCAGATATTGAACTCGCGTATACTTTAGCTGATGGATTAGAATATATTCGAACCGGTTTGTCTACCGGTATGAAAATCGATGAGTTTGCGCCGCGACTTTCGTTTTTCTGGGCGATTGGAATGAATCATTTTATGGAAATCGCCAAGCTGCGCGCCGGAAGGATGATCTGGGCGAAGTTGGTCAAACAATTCCACCCCAAAGATGAAAAATCATTGGCTTTGCGGACGCATTGCCAAACTTCGGGATGGAGTTTAACCGAACAAGATCCGTTTAATAATGTCGCACGAACTTGTGTTGAAGCTGCCGCCGCAGCCTTTGGCGGAACGCAATCCTTGCATACCAATGCTTTGGATGAAGCGATTGCATTGCCGACAGATTTTTCGGCACGAATTGCAAGAAACACTCAGATATTCCTTCAGGAAGAAACCAAAATCACTAAAACTGTCGATCCTTGGGCAGGCAGTTATTACGTAGAAAGTTTGACAAATGAAATTGCTCAAAAAGCCTGGAAACTCATCGAAGAAGTCGAAGAATTAGGCGGGATGACCAAAGCGATTGAAGCCGGGATTCCAAAATTACGTATCGAAGAAGCCGCCGCCAGAAAGCAAGCGCGCATCGACAGCAATCAGGATATCATTGTCGGTGTCAATCAATATCGATTGGAAAAAGAAGATCCGTTGCACATTTTAGATGTCGACAATCAGATGGTACGCAAACAGCAAGTTGAGCAATTGCTGCGCATTAAAGCTTCCCGCGATACTCAAAAAGTAGAAAATTCACTGAAACAATTAACCCTTTGTGCCCAAACAGGGAAAGGCAATCTGCTTGAATTGGCCGTTGATGCAGCCAGAAACAGAGCCACGCTTGGTGAAATAAGCGACGCCCTGGAAACAGTTTTCGGAAGATACAAAGCACAAATTAAATCCTTTAGTGGCGTGTATAGTAAAGAAATCAAAGACGACAAAAGCTTCGAAAAAGCCAAGGAATTGGCCGATGCTTTTGCCAAGAAAGAAGGCCGTCGTCCCCGCATTATGATTGCTAAAATGGGGCAAGATGGACATGATCGCGGTGCGAAAGTAGTAGCGACGGGATATGCCGATGTTGGTTTCGATGTGGATATTGGTCCATTGTTTCAGACTCCAGCCGAAGCGGCGAAACAAGCGGTAGAAAATGACGTACACATATTGGGGGTTTCTTCCTTAGCTGCCGGACATAAAACTTTAGTTCCTCAAGTTATCGAAGAGCTTAAAAAGTACGGCAGACAAGACATTATGGTCATTGTGGGTGGCGTCATTCCAGCGCAGGATTATCGCTATTTATTTGATGCTGGTGCCGTTGCTGTTTTTGGCCCTGGAACTAAAATCAGTGAAGCCGCAATAAAAATTCTGGAAATCTTATTGACCTAAATTTTTTAGCAGACAGCCTAAAGTCTTTGAAAGTGATGTTCTAGCTAATGATTTTTATTTTTTTAATCATGTTAAAAAGTACATTTTTATAAGTTTTCAATGCTTTTTTTTGAATATTCTTACAATCGAGCCATCACCTTAATCCCGATTATTGATTTCGATTGGCATTATGTGCACTTGGTCACTGCAACTCCAACGGACGAAAATCGTTATATTTGAGATAAAAACTACATCTAATGAATAAACTATTCCATTTCATAGATCTTACAAGAGGAGAAGACAATCAACAAACTGTACTTGAAAATGTAAAATCAAATATTTCATTCAGAGGCGCTAATCTCTGGATTCTTGCTTGTGCCATTGTCGTTGCATCAATTGGATTGAATGTCAATTCGACAGCAGTAATTATCGGAGCTATGCTCATTTCTCCATTAATGGGGCCTATTATTGGAGCTGGATTTGCACTTGGTATTTTTGACTTCGATCTTTTAAAAAAATCATTAAAAAATCTATTAATAGCGACTGTGGTAAGTTTATTCGTGTCGACAGTTTATTTCTATTTAAGTCCATTTAAGGAAACACAATCAGAACTTCTTGCCCGTACTTCTCCCAATATTTATGATATTCTAATTGCATTCTTTGGCGGCTTAGTTGGTGTCATTGCGATTACCCGAAAAGAAAAAGGAAATCCGATTCCAGGCGTTGCCATTGCGACTGCTTTAATGCCTCCGCTATGCACTGCGGGTTACGGTTTAGCGATTGGTAATTATCGCTTTTTTGGAGGCGCCATTTATCTTTATACCATTAATTGTGTATTTATCTGTGTGGCCACCTTCCTAATTGTAAAATTCTTGAAATATCCACGTATAATCCAATTTGAAAAAGCACGTGAAAAACAAATTACTTCCATTATAACATTGCTGACCATAATCCTGCTGTTGCCAAGTATATACTTTGGGTACACCCTTTTTGAGGAAAGAAAATTTGAACAGAAAGTAAATGACTTTATTCAAAATGAATTTACGGATAAAGGGTATACAATAATCTACAAAAAAACGCGGTATAAATCCAATCCAAGTAGTATTGAAATTGCGTTACTTTCTAAAAAATTTACGCCACAAGAAAGCATAGAAATTTCCAAACGATTGAAAGCATATGGTTTGAAAGGAATTCAGTTTAAAATCCGTCAGGATACCACTAATCTAAAGCAGGACATTTTAAATCAAATCAGGAGCGAGAAAGAAAATGTAGATGAAAAAGATGCCGTAATAGCCACGATGAGAAAAGAAATTCAGGATAACAAATTTGATAATGTAGCTCTACTCCAAGAAGCAAAAATATTATTCCCTTCTTTAAGTGATCTTTCAATTTCAAACCATCCTTTCAACGTTAACGATGAAAAAGACAGTATTGTTCCTGTTGTTATTTATTCAAGTCCGAAAGCTCTAAATGCTCAAGATTCTCAAAAACTAGAGCAGTGGGTAAAAATAAGAATTAAAAAAAGTACAGTCTTAGTATTTTGGAAAAGTACCAACAGCTAACGGCTGGCAAAATCTGTAGCGGCATTTCGGTAGATTAATATTCTTATTCTCAAAAAAATTATTGTAGCGAAAAAACTCAGTTTATTTATCCCCGACTCCTTCTGCCAGCGGAACGAATGCTATCACTGCTAAACAGTCTAAAGCTCCCAAAGGCGAATGACTAGCGTTTTATTCGACTGTTGATGCTCATGACAGCAGCCGTGCCAATGCCGACATCATGGGATTCCCTTTTATGAAAAACCGATTTCGAAAGAATTCCTCGACTGCGTTTGGATGAAGAATTATCAAAGTAAAAGACTCTTTTATAAATACTTACAAGAATCATTTTTTTGATTTCATAGCGGTATAGAGAATATTTAGTTATCTTTAATCACTCCATCTTTTAGCTTGAACCTAAAATTATTAATTTTAAACTAAAACCTTTATGAAAAAAATGATGGTAAGAGGAATCGCTATAGGTAGTATTGCCCTGATGGCAATTGCCTGTAACAAAAAAGAAGAGACAGTAGTTGTGGCTCCGGCTTCGGTCGACAAAGAACAAATCAAAACGGATCTCCAAGTTATGGAAACCGCTTTTGCAGATGCTTACAACAATAAAAAAGCAGAAGGCGTTACGTATTATTCCGATGATGCGACAAGCTATGGTCAGAATAAACCGCCGCAAGTAGGTCGCGAAGCGATAGACAAAGGAGTGAAAGAAGATATTACCGGGTTTCCGAAAGGGAATAAAATTTCATTCACTGTAAACGAAGTATTTCCTTCTAACGATGGAAATCAGGTGGTAGAATTGGGCAGTTATAAAGTGGTCGATTCTACGAATGCCAGTAAATCTAGCGGAAACTATTTCAGTCTCTTTGAAAAGAGAGATGGGAAATATGTCTGTATTCGCGATATGGCTGCATCCGATATGCCCATGGCAAAAAAATAACTTTTTTCAAAAGCATCTCGAAGCACCTCAATATTGGGGTGCTTTTTTATTTTTTGTAGATGATAAGCGCGGGATACCCTCTGTGTAAACCCGCAAAATAACCAAGATTGTCAACCTTTTGTACACCTTCTTTTTAAGGTTTCAAAATAAAAAACTCTAAATTTGGAACATGAAATTTCGTGATGAAATGGCTCATTTATCTATCCTTAAAGTATGATTTCTTTAAAGAAATACTTTCTTACTGTATACATTTTATTTTTCAGTGTCCCGATTCTGGCACAGGAGAAAAGCAATCCATTGCTCGAAAAAGGTTGGGCGGCATTAGTAAAGGATAACGATACGGAAGCCTTCCGCTATTTTTGGCAAGCCAACGAAAAGGCAAAGAAAGAAAACAATACCGCCGATAAAGCGGAATCATTCCTTTATCTTGGAATTTGTTCCTACGGTTCCAGCCTTGAAAAAGGGTTGCAATTTGTCACACAATCACTCAACGAATACAAACAC
>JBBRXW010000173.1:0-5082 GCA_038238295.1 Flavobacteriales bacterium
AACATAAATTTATTGATTCGATTCAGCTACATTGCTTTGTATACTTTTTCTATTTTTATAGCGAATTCGTATATATTTCAATTGTTGGACAGAGTTTTTTCTGAAGATCGGTTTTCTAAAAAAAGATTATTATTCGGTTTCATCAGTTCTTTTGTGATTTCGGTTGCTGTCGTTTTTTTGCTTCGCATCTTCGAAGATGTGGTGATCGGAAAGATGTCTTTCAATGAATTTCTATCGAAAGAAAATCCAGGGAATTATATATTTGCTACGGTTATCACTTTTTTCATTACGCTTTCGCTCTATGCATTTTATTTCTACAAAGCGTACCAAGAAAATAAAGTAACGCAGCAAAAAATTATTGCGGGCACTGCCAACGCTAAATTTGAAAGCTTAAAAAACCAAATTGATCCACATTTTTTATTCAATAGTTTGAATGTATTGAGTTCACTCATCGAAGAAAACCCTGAAAATGCCCAGCGGTTCACGACGTCATTATCGAAAATTTACCGCTACGTGCTCGAACAAAAAGATAAGGAACTTGTTTCGCTTGAAGAGGAATTGGCTTTTGCAAAAATCTATATGAACCTGCTGAAGATGCGTTTTGAGAACAGTTTGTTTTATGAACTTCCAGAAACGATTTCAGTTGCGGATGCCAAAGTGGTCCCATTATCACTGCAGTTGCTACTTGAGAATGCAGTGAAACACAACATCGTGAGTGAACAAAAACCATTGTATATCCGCATTGCGATAGAAGGCGATTATCTGGTGATCAGCAACGATTTCCAGAAGAAAGAAGTGATGAGCGACCGAAAAGGCGTTGGCCTTCAAAACATAGTCGACCGCTATCAAATTATCACCAACAGAAAAGTTCTAATAGATCAGAATGAAAAGGAATTCGCCGTCCGGATTCCAATTTTAACCAAACAAATTACCGTTATGGAAACCACCGCAATTTATAATGAAGATACGGCATACTTCCGCGCCAGAAAGCGTCTCGAAGAACTTAAAGGATTTTACGGCAACCTGATTTCGTATTGTATTGTTATTCCAATATTGATCTTTATCAATCTCACATATATGCCTGAATTCCATTGGTTTTGGTTTTCAGCAGGCGGCTGGGGATTTGGAATTACGATGCATGCCTTTAAGGTTTTTGGCTACAGTTCCAATTGGGAAGAGCGCAAAATTCAGGAAATCCTCAGCAAAGACAACCATAAACCCAACTGGAAATAAGCAATGGAAACTTCTCAAAAACTGTATCACGAAGCAGAGCTGCAAAAATTGGCAGTTATCAAAGTAAAAAAAATCAAAAATTTCTACACACATCTTTTTGTATTTTTCATTGGAGTTCTGGTGTACCTCATGAAGCGATACTATGGAATCCCTTTTAATTTTCCACTGATGGAGTTTCTCAACTCTTTTGTAATGAGTATTTGGGCATTTTTCATAGTGTTAGAGGCTATTTCTGTTTTTATGAATGAAATAATTTTCGGCAAAAAATGGGAAGAACGAAAATTGAAGGAACTACTAAAAACAAAATCAAAAAAGAAACTATGGAACTAATAGAAAAGAACTATAACGAACAAGAGCGCTACTTTCAGGCGAAAAAGCGCGTCGAAGAAATCAAAGGTTTCTATGGGAATCTGGCAGCGTACATTTTGGTTAATGCGGGTTTGATTGTCATCAATCTGATCACGTCACGCGAATATCTTTGGTTTTTCTGGTCAGTCATATTCTGGGGAATCGGAGTAGTGTTCCATGGTATGAAAGTATTCAATTATATGCCGTTTCTCGGTAAAGATTGGGAAGAGCAAAAGATAAAGGAATTCATGGAAGAAGAAAAAAACAAAAATAAAACAATTTAAAATGGCACGATACAGAAGAAATTACGACAACAATCACCCAAACAGAGAATATAGTATGGCGTTTCGAAGAATGAAAAGGATCAAAGGTTTTTATACGCACCTAGTAATATACCTCTTGTTCAATACGATTATCATTGTTGTCAACCGCAATGAAGTCACCCAAAGTGGAGCCAATTTTTGGAGCTGGCAAACGTTCTCTACTACCTTTTTTTGGGGTATTGGACTCCTTGCCCACGGATTTTCAGTATACGGACGCGACTTGTTTTTTAGTAAAAACTGGGAAGAAAGAAAAATCCAGGAATTCATGAACAATGATAAAAAGGAAAAATGGGAGTAACTTTACCCTTCAAAACAAAACCCTTTATCCGCTGAAAGCATGACGACCATTATTATTGAAGACGAAAAACCGGCAGCCCGATTGCTACAGCGCAAACTCGAAAAACTTGCTATCGAAACCAGTGTGATGCTGCATTCGGTTGAAGAAGCTATCGATTGGTTTTCGAAAAACAAACATCCCGATTTGATTTTCCTTGATATACAGTTGTCGGATGGACTCTCCTTCGAGATTTTTGAAGCGATTGAAATCAAAAGTGCCATCATCTTTACGACGGCTTACGACGAATATGCGTTAAAGGCATTCAAACTCAACAGCATAGATTACCTATTGAAGCCTATCGATGAAGACGAACTAGCCGTTGCCGTCACTAAATTTAAAGAAAGACAGCCCAAACAACAATCCTTGCAAGTCGATTTTGAACAGATAAAGAAAATGCTTTCCAACCCATTTGAGAAAAGTTATAAGAAACGCTTTACCGTCAAAATAGGGCAGCAGCTCAAAGTGATTGGCATCGATGAAATCGAATGTTTCTTCAGCGAAAATAAAGGAACCTATATCCATACTTTCGACAACCGGAATTATCTGATCGAATCAACGCTCGAAGTTTTGGAAAACGAATTAGAGCCCGCAGCCTTCTTTCGCATCAGCCGAAAATTTATCATTTCACTAAAGGCAATTAAGGAAATTATCGTCTACAGCAACTCGCGTTTGAAGGTGATCTTACCGTCGTACAAAGAGGAAGAAGTCATCGTCAGTAGAGAAAAAGTGGCAAGTTTTAAATCGTGGATAGATTAGATTGTAGTTTAAATAATGTTTTGAAGTAAAAGAAAACAAACAACTAGAATTTAGTACTTTAAATATCCGATATAGATTATATCTATAGCCATTTTTCAGTCAATTTCTCCCTATTTACTCAAGCGATGCAACGTATACGTCATTGCTGTCAATAAGAAGAATGCCATCACCTGATGTGTCAATCCTAAGGCTATCGGAACCCGATACAACAAGGTCAAAACACCCAAAGTAAATTGCAGAAAAACGATAAGCACCAAAGCTTGTATTCCATTTTTTTGCTGAGGTGAAAGCGTATATTTTGAACTTTTAAAATACAAATACACAATGAATCCAACTACAACATACGCCATCGTCCTGTGCACCAATTGCACGCCGCTTTTCCCTTGCACCAAATTCAAAAACAATGTTTTCTGCTCTATAAAGACGCTGTCGTGAATCCATTGCCCGTCACTCATCAATGGCCAATGATTATGAATTAAGCCTGCATTCAGTCCCGCTACAAAGCCACCGTAAATAATCTGAATCAGTAGGAATGCCAAAGTTACCCGTGCCAGATTTCGCAAAGGCACATTGACTTTTTGAGGCTCGGGATAAATCAAGTCCAACGCCACCCATAGCGTATAAGCGAAAGTGATGAACGCGAAAGTCAGGTGCAACGACAGTCGGTAATGACTCACGTCAGGATTGTCTACCAAACCGCTTTTCACCATAAACCAACCAAAAAAACCTTGTAAAGCGCCCATTCCCAAAAGGATATAACATTTTCGAAGCGTCGCATTGTCTATCTTTTTCTTCCATAAAAAATACACAAATGGAATGATAAAGACCAATCCAATCAAACGCCCAATCAGCCGGTGAAACCATTCCCAGAAATAAATAAATCGATAATCCGAAAGCCTAAAGTCATTGTGAATATTGATTTTCTGGTATTCAGGAAACTGTTTGTATTGCTCAAAAGCCTGTTGCCATTGCGATTCCGTCAACGGCGGCAGCGTATCGGTCAACAGATGCCAGTCGGTCATCGAAAGCCCGGAATTCGTCAGCCGCGTAATACCGCCAACCACCACCATCACAAACACTAAAACGCAGCCCGAAAGCAGCCAGAGGATTACAGATTTGTTTTCGTTTTTCATTTTTTTTAGGAGCTTATTCCCGCTTTCCGCAGTATCTCTGCGAGGATACTTGCTGCAATCGGGGCTAGATTTGTTTCAAATTATCAGTCTTTTTTCAATCCTAATTTTGCCGCTTTCGCCAACATAAAAGTATAGGCTGCATCGTAGTCGTTAGCGATTTCGCCTTCAAGAATAGCTTCTTTAATCGCTTCTTTCAACTGCCCAATTTCACGAGAAGGTTTGATATTAAAGAGTTCCATGATTTCTTCACCACTAATCGGCGGCTGAAAATTGCGAATCTGATCGCGCTCTTCAACTTCAATTATTTTCTTTCGGACGACTTCAAAATTCTGGTGGTACTTCTTAAATTTGACTTGATTCTTTGTCGTAATGTCGGCGCCGCAAAGCGTCATTAAATCTTCAACGTCTTCCCCGGCATCAAAAACCAGACGGCGCACCGCGGAATCAGTAACAGTTTCTTGCGAAAGGACAATCGGTCGGGAGCTCATTACAACCATTTTCTGCACAAACTTCATCTTCTGGTTCAACGGCATGTGCAAACGCTCGAATATTTTTTTGACCATTTTTCCGCCCAAGAATTCATGTCCGTGAAAAGTCCAACCTTGTTTTTTGTTGAACCGTTTCGTCGGTGCTTTGCCAATATCATGCAGCAACGCAGCCCAGCGTAGCCAGACATCCTCAGTGTTTTTACAAATATTATCTACGACTTCAAGCGTATGGTAGAAATTATTTTTATGGGTTTGCCCATCAATTTCCTCAACCTGATTTAAGGCGGTCAATTCCGGAAGAATACGTTCCAGCAGACCACTCTGATAAAGAAGCAGAAAACCAATAGAAGGTGTTTTCGTCGAAAGGATTTTATGGAGTTCCTCCACAATACGTTCGCCAGAAATAATGTTGATCCGGTCTTTATTCCGCGCAATAGATTGCAAAGAATCTACGTCTATTTCAA
>JBBRXW010000174.1:0-5074 GCA_038238295.1 Flavobacteriales bacterium
CCCGGGTTTCTTATCGCAGATCTTACGCGAGGGATTTACCGAATTCGGCAAAACAATGCGGGGCTACCTGACCAATGACGCCATAGTACACGCTCCGGAAAGCAGAACTTCTTCACCGGTGCGGATTCCACGAGATTCGGAAACTTTAGAACATCTCGTGATTAAAGGCTTGTATCCGTGCGGAGAAGGTGCGGGATATGCCGGCGGTATCATTTCTGCCGCCATCGATGGTGAGAAATGCGCGCTGCAGATTTCCCAGTCATTGCGAGCATAACGAAGCAATCGCATCTATTCGAAATACAGTATTTCAATGTAGTTCCTCTGCGTGAGGGATTGCAGCAAAGTGCCGTGCACTGCGGAAAGCCCGGCCTTTAGGACACGCCCAAAACCTAAATCTACTCCATCGATATCGTAGATTTTTTATATTATTTACAAATGATGTGGTTTGAAATGGGTAATTTTATAAAAAAAAACATGACTGCAATCCCGGAAAATTTTCAAATTACTAAGCCTTTTGTACAGGATACCTATTTGGTGAATGGGCAGTTAAAGCCATGGAAAGGCGACTTTTCGGACGTCTATTCTACGATTTCATCGACCGAGAACTATTCGCCAACTTTGTTGGGAAGCATTCCGACGATGGGCGAAACCGAAGCCAGCGAAATGGTAGATGCGGCCGTGACGGCGTATGATAATGGACAGGGATTGTGGCCGACGATGAAGGTGATCGACCGCATCAAATGCATGCAGAATTTTGTCGCGCAAATGAAATTGACTCGCAGCGAAGTCGTCAAATTTTTGATGTGGGAAATTGGGAAATCCTTGGGCGATTCCGAAAAGGAATTCGATCGAACCGTCGAGTATATCTACGATACCATTGAAGATTATAAACAGTTGGATCGCAACAGCGCGCGCTTTACCAAAAGTCAGGGCGTCAATGCGATGGTGCGCCGCGGGCCATTGGGCGTGGTTTTGTGTTTGGGGCCGTATAATTATCCGCTGAATGAGACTTTTTCGTTACTGATTCCAGCCATCATTATGGGAAATACCGTCATCTTTAAACCGGCGAAACACGGCGTATTACTAATCTCACCATTGCTCGAAGCGTTCCGCAGCAGTTTCCCCAAAGGCGTAATTAATATCGTTTATGGAAGAGGTCGCGATGTGGCGTCACCGATTATGAAGTCGGGAAAGATTTCGATTCTGGCATTGATAGGCAACAGTAAATCCGCGATTGCATTGCAGGACCAGCACCCGAATAAAAACAGACTGCGTTTGATTTTAGGCTTGGAAGCAAAGAACCCAGCGATTATCCTTCCGGATGCTGATTTGGATCTGGCGATTCAGGAATGCGTGACCGGAACGTTATCGTTTAACGGACAACGGTGCACGGCATTGAAGGTGTTGTATGTGCACGAATCGATTGTTACAGAATTCAACCAACGATTTGCAGCGAAAGTCGATGCACTGCCTTTCGGAAATCCGTGGGAACCCGGAGTAGCCTTAACTCCGTTGCCGGAAAAAGAAAAACCGGATTACATTCAGGGACTAATTGATGATGCGTTGGCGAATGGCGCCAAAGTGATGAATGGAAAAGGCGGGATACGCACCGAGAATTATATCTTTCCGGCGGTGCTATTTCCGGTGAATAAAAAAATGCGATTGTACCACGAGGAGCAATTCGGTCCGCTGATTCCAATCCTGACTTTTAAGGATATTCAGGAACCACTAAATGATATGGCGGAATCGAATTATGGACAGCAGGTGAGTTTGTTCGGTAGAGATATCAAGACGATAGCGCCTTTGATCGATACGCTAGTCAATTTGGTATGCCGCGTGAATCTGAACAGTTCGTGCCAGAGAGGCCCTGATATTTATCCGTTTACCGGAAGGAAAGATTCGGCAGTGGGAACGTTGAGCATTCACGATGCGTTGCGTTCGTTTTCGATCAGGACGTTCGTCGCTTCGAAAGACAATGAGTATAATAATGAAATTTTGCAGGCATTACTCGACAGCAAAGAATCGAATTTTATCAATACCGATTATATTTTATAGGAAGGTTATTCTTTGGTTTTTCCTTTTTTATCTTCGAGCAGCGCGATGATTTTATCGAGCTTATCGACTTCGATGGAGTTGAGTTTTCTGGTCAATGCTTCGATTTCTTTTTTGGCTTCGAGGTTGGTCTTGTAATCAGCCTGCGCTTGAATGCGGTCCCGTTCGCTCTGACGGTTTTGAGACATCATAATAATCGGAGCAGCGTAAGCGGCTTGGGTGGAGAAAACAAGGTTGAGCAGGATAAAAGGATAAATATCCCAGTGATAGCAGAAGCCCGCAATATTCAAACCCATCCAAAGGATTACTAATATGGTTTGGATAATGATAAATCGCCATGAGCCCATGCCTTTCGCTACACTATCCGCCAGTCGGCTTCCGAATCCCAAAGTTTCTTTGTGTTTGTCGTGCCAATTTCTTCCGTTTTCCATTACATTTAAATTTAGTTTTTTTTGCCGATTAAGCCGTAACGAATGTAGTCAAATTCTACTTGCTTATTTTTGGAAAAAAAAAGCCCTGAAAACACAAATGTACTACTGTGTATTCAGGGCTTAAAAAACCATTAAAGCATTTATTTCTTTTTCAATCGATCTTTAAATACCTTTTCAAATTTGGCAATTTTCGGTTGTATCACCATCTGGCAATACGGCTGGCTTTTATTGTTGGCGTAGTAATTCTGATGGTACGCTTCCGCTTTATAGAATTTCGTAAAAGGCTCTAAAGTCGTCACAATGGGACTGTCATAAACTTTCGCTTTTTTGAGCGCAGCGATGATGGTTTGTGCGGCCTGTTTTTGTTCTTCATTTTTATAGAAGATGACCGAACGGTATTGCGTGCCTTCATCGGCTCCCTGACGGTTTAAAGTGGTCGGATCGTGGACAGTAAAGAATACTTGGAAAATCTCATCAAGGCTAGTGATGGTTTTGTCATACGTGATTTGGACTGATTCCGCATATCCTGTTCTTCCGGAGGAGACTTCTTCATAACTCGGATTACTGGTTTTACCACCAGAAAACCCTGATACGACTGATTCGACACCTTTTAAATTTTCATATACGGCTTCAACACACCAATAGCAACCACCACCGAGGGTAATGGTTTCGAGGTTGTTGGTTTTAGCGACATTGCTTTCTTTTTTTTGTGCCATAAGACTCATGGTGCACAGCAGACTAGTGAGAAGAATTTTTTTCATGGTTTAATTTATTTCGTGTTGAACGGCACCGAGAATTTTTCCGTTTTCTTTTTCTTGAACAAACACTACAACGGCATACTCGGATGAATTTTGCGAAGTAGTAAAAGGGAGTACCGCTTCTTTGGCTTTCAAGGCCTGAGAAAGAAATTCGGTAACAATATTATAATTGGTCAACTGGCGGCCACTATTCTCGCCTCTTTTCACAGCAGTAATTACTTTTTTGTGAACGAGCGCTATATTGACATTTGAGTCAGCATTAGCATTGGCAATTGTATAGCGGATGTGCAATTGGTTTCCTTCGTGCTGTATGGAATTAACATTGATAACAACATCACTTTTCTCCAATAACTCTTGTTCTACTTTTCGGTGAATGCTACTGCTTTCACTTCCGTTGAGCTGGTATTTCCCATTGATAACCAACTGTGGTGTATAGACATTAGAATTCAGATTTTCGGCATATACCCGTTGCCGTTCTGAAAATTGATGCTGACTAAATGGATCTTTCCAACCAATGTAATTCCAATAGTCCACATGAAAAGCTAATGGAATAACATTCACATTAGTATCTAAAGCATATTTCCCCAAAACAACATCTGCCGGTGGACAACTGCTGCATCCTTGTGATGTAAACAATTCGAGTACGACGGATGATTTACTAACATTGGTTGTTGCCTGCTTTTTATTTTGAAAACCCAATCCAACATATCCCACTGCTAGTATAAAAATACTCGCCACAATCGATTTTAAAAAGAGAAGTCGTCTCATTTTGTTTTCTGGCTGTCGGGTTCAAAGTCGAGTGCAATAGAATTCATACAGTATCTTTTTCCGGTCGGTGCTGGACCGTCATCAAAAAGGTGTCCCAAGTGACCGCCACATCTGCCGCAGAGTGCTTCGATACGCTGCATTCCTAACGCATTGTCATCTTTATAAACTACACTGCCTTTATTGTCTTGTTCAAAGAAGCTAGGCCAACCACAGCTACTGGCGAATTTAGCGCCTGAACGAAATAACTTGTTCCCACAAGCGGCGCAATAATAAGTTCCTTTCTCATCGGTATTCCAATATTTTCCGGTAAAAGGACGTTCGGTGTCCGCATGTCGCGAAACTTCATACAAATCTTCAGGCAAGACTTTTTTCCATTCGGCATCGGAAACATGGAGTTTCTCGGTACTGGTTCGGGAATAATACGGATTTTTCATAACAGTTGTTTTGGATGTTGTCGGCTCTTTCGAAGCTCTGTTCTGAGCACAGGCCGAGAAAAAGAAGCAAATCGAAAAGGCGAATAAGGAGAATAATTGTGCCGGTTTTTTCATAATAAATTTTATTTTCTGATTGTTGAGGTAAAGGTCTTCTTTAGATACGCATGCAAATGTCAGTTAGTTTACAATAAGTGTTTTTTTAAAATAACATTAACATTAAACCCGTTTTCAATCCGTTAATAAAGACCTCTTTTCCAAGCCTGAAATTCCGATAGTTTTTTTGTATTTTTGAGCAGCAATAGTATTATGAAAGAAGAAGAAGTTATTTTAGTCAATGAACAAGACCAACCGATTGGTTTGATGCCCAAATTGGAAGCCCATCAGAAAGCCATTTTGCATCGTGCCTTTTCCGTCTTTATCCTAAATGATAAAAAAGAATTAATGCTTCAGCAGCGCGCGCATCAGAAATACCATTCCCCTTTATTGTGGACGAACACCTGTTGCAGCCACCAGCGCAGTGGAGAAACCAATACAGAAGCCGGCAGCCGTCGCTTGTTCGAAGAAATGGGTTTCAAGACGGAACTAAAGGAACTTTTTCATTTTATTTATAAAGCACCGTTCGATAACGGAC
>JBBRXW010000175.1:0-5057 GCA_038238295.1 Flavobacteriales bacterium
GGTACATCTGCATGATTTTGGCAACATCCATGCTGTTCGAAAAGATTCCTGCATGTCCGCCAACGCCACCTTCCATCGCTGCTTCCATATCGTGAACGTAACCCTGAATCAGCTGGTGACGGAAATAGGTATCTATTTCAGTAGGTGGAATGCATTGCTTGTTTCTTTTTTGCCACGGATTGAATGTCGTATTATTCATTCCCATCGAATCGTAGAACTGTTCTTTTACTAAAACATCTAGCGTTTTTCCCGTTGTTTTTTCGAGATAATCTTTCAGTATAATAAAAGTAAAATCACTGTATTTGTATTCTTTCTTAGGCAGTAATTTACTATCGACAATCATTTTCATAATCGTATCGTGGTAATCATTGCGCAGGAATAAGTCATCGGCAACGGGTTTGGAAAATTGCGCGGTCGCCACTTTGCTATAGTATTTCGGCAATGGCATTTTAGAGCTGTCTAAAGTTGCTTTGTAAAACGGAATCCATGCCTGAAGCCTTGCGTAATGCGACAACAATTCCTTGAATGGGATGTCCTGTTTATCCGAATTATTAAAAAGCGGCAGCATGGTTCCCAAAGTCGTTTCCATAGTGATTTTCTGCTCGTCGTATTGCTGCATGACATTTGGCAAAGTCGCCACAATTTTGGTCAGCGAAGCTATATCATAAATATCGGAATTAATGACTTTAGTCGCATTTTCGTAGGTATGATATCCAAACGATTTTTGGTAAATGACCTTTCCTTTGCGGGCAACTAAAACCTGTATGCCCGGAGTCATTTTTTTGGTGATGGCGTTCGTGACAATGGTCTCAATTTTGGCCAAAACAGTCGAATTCATGCCAACGTTTTCAGGTACCGTAAATCCCAAACGATTTAGTTTTTGCGTGATCAAACCATCATTCGCTTTGAATTGTTCATTAATCGAAACCGGTAATTTTCCTTTCGCATCAATGGCTCCGAAAAGCAATTCCGCAGAAACGGTTTGCGCGATACTGCTGTTCTGATAGGATACGACAAGCCCTTCGATATCATTAAATACAGTCACTGGAATCAACGAATACGGCTTCGTAAAAACATCTAAGATTACGATATTATTCTTCGCGATTTCAGACAACTGGTACAATTCTGTGTCATTAAAGGCATGACTTTTCCAAGCTTTATCTGATTTATGATAGCCAATAATCACCTTCGAATATTTCTGCAGTGAGTCTTTCAGACATTCAAAATCATCATCCTTCACTTCCACGACATTGGTATATTTCTGCAGTGTCGTCACAAAAGCACTATTGACATCTTCGCCTAGTTTGACATAGGCAATCTTTTCGCTTTCGAGCTTGGCAATGGGCAAAATGTTATTGGTGTTCTTTAAAACGGTGATGGCATTTTCGTAGAGTTTGTATTGTAGCGCATCATTTTCTATCGGATTCAAATCAGTATATATACCCGGAATAACTGCCGGTTGGTAATGATTGAGGCCGGTTTTGTATTTGTACTTCAAAATCTTTTTGACCGAATACGCCAGTCTCTCTTCAGTGATCATACTGTCTTGATAGGCCATGCAAATTTTTTCGGCAGCCACCGGCACATTCTCGCCGCAAAGCAGAATGTCATTTCCGGCGAGAAAAGCTTCGAGGTCGATTTCGCCTGGTTCTCTAAAATTTTTCGCAGCTTTCATATTCAAAGCATCGGTAAAAATCAATCCTTTGAAACCCAATTGATTTTTAAGGATATCGGTGATGATGTTGTGCGAAACTGAGGATGGGATGTTTTCCCGAGGTTCCAAACTCGGTACATTCAAATGTGCCACCATTACGGAAGACAAGCCAGCTTCGAATAATTTTTTATAAGGATAAAATTCTACATCATCGAGCCGTTCTTTAGAAAAACTGATGGTGGGCAATGCCTGATGCGAATCGATTTCAGTATCACCATGTCCAGGGAAATGTTTCCCAGTAGCTAGTAATCCTTGACTTTGATAACCTTTCATTAAGGCTAATGCACTTTCGGCGACGTTTTCTTTGGTTTCTCCAAACGAACGGAAGCCAATGATAGGATTTTTTGGATTGGTATTGATGTCGAGTACAGGTGCAAAATTAAAATGAACACCTATTCTTTTGTTTTGTTGGCCCATCTGAACACCTACTTTTTCAATCAGGCTTTTATCCTGAATGGCGCCTAACGTCATGTTGTACGGATATTTATAGGTCGAATCGAGGCGCATACTCAAACCCCATTCCGCGTCAATTCCGATAAGCAAAGGTATTTTGGAAATCGATTGAAAATGATTTGTCAGTTTGGCTTGGCGTACTGGTCCACCTTGAAAGAAAATCAGCCCACCCACTTTGTTTTCCCGGATCAGTTTATCGATAGCATTGACATGAATAGTATCCTTATTCGAATAGGCGGAAACCATAAATAATTGTCCGAGATGTTCATCAAAAGTCATCGAAGTGTATACACTATCAACCCATTTTTTTTCGATATCAGAATCAAAACCAGGGTCGAAATTGTCGACTATCTTTTTTACTTCAGGAACAATAACTGGAGCCGCAACGGCAATGGGTGCTTTTTTACTGGCACAACCGATTCCAAAAGCAAAGACGCTACTCCAAAAGAATATTTTTAAAAGGGATTTTTTCATTATTGTTTTTTAAAAGAAACGACTGTGCCAGCTATCACCGGCGGGAACTTCCCAACTGTCGTTCCATTCTTCAATAGTATTCACGAGATTATTGAATACAATCGTCTTTTCAGAAACGGCTTTTTCTTTGGCCATTTTCTTGAATTCGATCAAGGGCTTGTGTGCGATATGCTCGCCTAATTTGAATGTGACATTCATCTTGTCGAGTAAATCGACTTCGTATTTTCTTTCAAGGCTTTGAATGAATTCAACCGATTTGTCGATAGAGCACCCAGTAGCCATCTGCACTTCCTGATTGACAGCCAAAATAATAAAACGATTGTATTTCAATAAATAAGAAGCTTCTAATCCGGTTCCGTGAGCAGCCCAAGAATCGATGAAGGTTTTTAAATCCGTTTCGATGGTTTCCCATTCGATATCGGTAAACTTTCGATTGGATTGGTAAATCCATATTTTGGATTCCGGCGGTAAATTTTCAAAGGGAACGTACATAATTTTGATTATAAATCGTGAGCATTAGCAATTAATTCGGCGATGTCCATTACCTTAACGTCAGATTCACGCTCTTTATTTTTCACGCCATCAGTTAACATCGTATTACAAAATGGGCAACCAGCCGCAATAATTTGAGGTTGGGTTTCGAGCGCATCTTCGGTTCGTTCGATGTTGATTTCCTTATTTCCGGGTTCAGCATCCTTAAACATTTGAGCGCCACCGGCACCACAGCATAAACCGTTCGCTTTCGAGCGTTTCATTTCAACCAATTCCGCATCTAACTTTTGAATTAAATCGCGGGGCGCTTCATAAATATTATTGGCACGGCCTAAATAACATGGGTCATGAAAAGTGATTCGTTTCCCTTTGAATTGTCCGCCTTCAATCGTTAAACGCCCTTGGTCTAACAAAGATTTGAGGAATTCAGTATGATGGATGACTTCGTATTTGCCGCCCAATTCTGGATATTCATTTTTCAAAGTATTGAAACAATGTGGACAAGCAGTCACAATTTTTTTGGCTTCGTAGGCATTCAAAACTTCGATGTTCATCATCGCCTGCATTTGAAACAAGAACTCATTCCCTGCCCTTTTTGCCGGATCTCCGGTGCAGCTTTCTTCAGTACCTAAAACAGCAAATTCAACATTAGCGCGATTCAGAATTTGAACAAATGCTTTAGTGATTTTTTTGGCTCTATCATCAAAACTTCCTGCACAACCGACCCAAAATAAAACTTCGGGTTGCTTTCCTTGTGCTAACATTTCGGCCATCGTTGGCACGATTAATTGCTCTGCCATATTTTTTAGATTATTAGAACGTTCAGTTGTATTCGAACGATTTATTTACTCGTGTTTTCCGTCATCGAAAACTTGAATTGTAACTTCCTTTTCGATCAGGTCGGTAAACTTTCCTCTGTAACGCGTCGCTTTCACCAAGTGATTGTCGATCCAATGGTAATTGCCACCTCGTGGTTTTCCGAAAACGATGCCATGGTATTTGAAACCGTGTTTTTTCAACCAGATTTCAGTGTATTCGCGGTGGGCTTCCGTTCTTGATGTGAAGAAGAAAATTACATGGCCTTCGTCGTACCACTTATTCAAAGTGATCAAAGCATCCGGGTATAATTCTGCGGTAAGCATTCTTTCCGGTTCTTCATTTGGAATATCATCACAAACGGTTCCGTCGATATCGATTAAATAATTCTTAATTCCCTCTGCTAAAATTGGGCTGATATGCTGCCCGTTTTCTGTAGCCGCAACTAAATGCTTCTCAATGTCTTCATTTTTCATTTTCGTTTTGTTTTTAATTTAATTTTTTAAAATCGATTAAAAACACCCTTAACCTCACTTATAAGAGAATTTTTATTTATTTAAAGTTATTTATTAATTTTCGTTTTTCCAGTTCAATCGGTCTTGTTGGTTGTATTGCCATGGAGCTCCATTATTCTCGATATTGGTCATCATCGCATTTAATGACATGGGCGCGGCACTTTGCTCCATCACTAAATAGCGACGCATATCCATAATAATCGAAAGCGGACTGATATTCACCGGACATTCTTCGACACAGGCATTACAAGACGTACACGCCCACAGCTCTTCCGGGGTAATGTAATCGTTGAGTAATGTTTTGTTGTCCGGTATAAAAACACCTTTGTTGGCATCGATATTGGCGCATCCAGCCTGAGCGCTGCCTGGGGGACAAGCCACCGCACCATCGGGGCCGCCCGTCCCTTCGAGCAAACGCCCGCTGGCTGGCGTGCCCTGCTCACCGCCCTCGATCCACTCGGCCAGCCGCACGACACCGTGCTGGTCGTGGTCGAAGCCACCGGCAGTTACTGGATGAACGTCGTCGAGCACTTGCAACAGGCTGGCTTTGCCGTCAGTCTGGTCAATCCCCGTCAGGCCCATCACTTCGCTCA
>JBBRXW010000176.1:0-5053 GCA_038238295.1 Flavobacteriales bacterium
ATTCTCCGGTTCAAACGATTCTACGATTTTAATCTGGCCATCGATTGAGCAAAAAAGTATGGTGGCCTTTCTACCATCGTCCATTTCATACCTTATTTTTTCGTTGGGTTTGACTTCGGTGTACCTGCCTTCAAAATCAAAACTCATACTGCCGTCTTTTGCCGCCATAGTTGCGCTGAATTTACCGCCCTCCTTAAGGTCATTGGTCGATTTGGTCGTATGCCAGTCATCGGAGGCATTGTTCCATTGAATAATGTGTTCTGGTAACGTCCAGTAGTTCCAAACTTTTTCCATCGACGCTTTCACGGAAGTGGCGACGGTGATACAATTCTTCTCCGACATTTCTTTGACGATTGCCAACGCTTTTGGAAAAGCCTCGTTGAAATAAGAAATATATTGTTCGAGTAAATCCATGGTTACAGAAAGTGTGGTTTGACCGTTGGATTCTGTTAATGTATACCTTTCTTCACTGCCTGTCCACTCCAAATTTTTAGGATACTCTTTATCGTTTTTGATTTCGCCAATATGTTTAAAAACCATTGTCTTATCCGGCTCTAAAACGGCAATTTCGCTATAGATTCCTGTTCCATCTGGGGAAAGAAACAAAACCTTGCTTCCTAATTTCCAGTCGGATTTGGCGTAAGATCCCATGCAGAAAGCGCTGGCCCATTGCATGTACGTGTTTTCATTCCAAAGAATCTCCCAGATTATGGCAGCCGGTGCATTGACTACTATTTTAAATTGTTGTTCTTTCATTGTAATGGTATTGAATTATTTTCCATCATACGCCTTTTGTAGAGCAACGCAGTCTAATTTTTTCATTTGCATGACGGCATTCATCACACGTCCTGATTTTTCAGAATCGGCATCCTTCATCAATTTTCCCAAAAGGGTAGGGACCACTTGCCATGAAACTCCAAATTGGTCTTTGAGCCAACCACATTGTCCTTTTTCACCGCCAACAGAAAGGGTGTCCCAGAAATAATCGACCTGTTCCTGGGATTCGCAATTGACGACTAACGAAAAGGCTTCATTAAAAGCAAAATGATGTTCGAGATGGTTTTCCATGGCCATGAAAGTTTGGTCATTGAGTTTGAATTCACCATGTTTTACCCGTTCTTCAAAGCCTGGAAAATCGCTTCCATATCTGGAAAGCGTCACTATTTCTGAATCTTCAAATGTCGAGATATAAAAGTCGATGGCTGCTTGTGCATTGCCAGATTGTTTGCCTACAAACAGTAATAATGGTGTAATCTGTTGGTCTTTTGCTCCATAATAGAGCTGCCACGACAACCCATATCTGTCTTTTATCCAGCCATATTTTTTAGAGAACGGATATTCCGCCAGATCCATATTAACAGTACCTCCGTCGGAAAAAGCTTCCCATAAGCGATCGATATCTTGTTCGTTATCGCAAGTGACGAATAGGGAAATGGCTTCAGTAAATTTGAATTGTGGTCCACCATTAAGTGCCATAATCCGCAAGCCATTCAATTGAAACACGCTGATCATCGGATTGACAATCTCAACAGCGGAGTTTTTAAACAACGAAGTATACCAGCGGGCGGCTTCTTCGGCTTTCCCGTCGTACCATAAAAAAGGGGTGATCGTTTTAATTTTCATTCGTATTGAATTTGATTCGGTGATTTATAATACAAAGATGCTGTCGTTTTTTTGTATTCAAGCTATGCAATTACGACAATGCAACGGGTTGATTGCGACAAATATCTTCCGTAACTTTGTCAGGTTTCCCATAAAGATTCAGCGAACGTAAATATAATAAAAAATGAAAAACATCACGATACTTGTTCCTTATACTGCGATTACTGCTTGCATCGTAGATCCTCATTATATGTTCACTGCGGTCAATCAGTTTTATATCGAAGACGGTAAAGCGGCGCCATTTCACATTCAATTGGTCGGGCTCGAAGAAACGATTGCGCTCAACAATGGTTTGGTTTCGATTCAAACCAATGCTCTTTTGAAAGATGTTCAGCGCTCCGACCTTATCATCATCCCGGCCTTGAGCGGCGATCTCGAAAAAGCCATTGTTATGAATCAGGAAATGATTCCATGGCTTGTTAATCAATACAAGAACGGGGCAGAAGTCGCCAGCTTGTGTGTTGGTTCCTTCTTGTTTGCCGCTACTGGTTTATTGAACGGAAAATCGAGCTCTACACATTGGCTGCATGCGGATAAGTTTCGGCAGTTGTTTCCTCAAGTGGCGTTGCTCGATGAACAAATCATTACCGAACAAAACGGGCTTTACACCAGCGGTGGCGCTACTTCGTACTGGAATCTTTTATTGCATCTCGTTGAAAAATATACCAATAAAGAAACTGCTGTTTTGGCGTCTAAATATTTCCTGCTCGACGTTGGGAAAAACAACCAGAATGCCTTCATGATTTTCAGAGGGCAACGTTCCCACGAGGATAATGAGATATTGAAAGTGCAAGATTTTATCGAAGAGCATTTCGAAAAAAAATTTAATGTTGAAGAATTGTGTCACAATTTCAACATTGCGCGCAGGACGTTCGAGCGTCGTTTTAAAAAGGCGACCAACAATACCATTGTCGAATATATTCAACGGGTTAAGATTGAGGCTGCTAAAAAACAGTTCGAACGTGGACGCAAAACCGTCAATGAAGTCATGTATAATGTAGGGTATTCCGACAGTAAGGCCTTCCGCGATGTCTTCAGAAAATACACTTCGATAGCGCCGATAGATTATAGAAACAAGTACCAGAATATAGGTAATTCGTAATTATTTGTCTAGGAAATCCGCCAAAGCAGTATTGACAAAATAGTTCCAGCCTTCGTCAAAATTACCTTTATCGAAATCTTTATTCGATGCATCGAAAGTTTCTAAACCGGCATGTGTAACTACTAATTTAGTCTTATCATCCTCTTCAAAAAGTTCGAAGGAAACTAGTGATTCTCCAGCGTATCCTTCATATACCCAAGTATAACTAATCTTTCTTCCCGGAATAATTTCGGTAATTTTGCAAAGATGCTTGTATTGAATTCCATCCGGCGGACCACCCACAAAATCGAATTCGAATCCTACTTCGGCTTTGAATTCAGGAAGTTTGAAATACCATTGTTTCATCTGTTCATTGTCTGTAAGTGCCTGCCACACTTTCTGAATGGGAGCATCGTAAACACGGGTTACAAGTAAAGGTTTTGGATCTGTCATGATTTATTTTATAAAGTATTGAAATAGATTACTAATCGTTTGTCGTATTGATTCGACCTTCAGAGTTTGGAAATTTTAGCAATTTTACGTTTCCTTTTACTGTGGCCTTTCTCCATACTATTTATTTTTATTGTGTGGATCAGTCGCTTGAATTCGGCCAAGGTAGTTGTCTAAAGCATCAAGCTTACCTTCCCAGAACACGCGGTATTGCTCCATCCAAACGGAAACTTCCTGCAGGTTTTCAAGTTTGGCTTTACAGAAGCGTTCGCGACCTTCCTGTTTGATGGTAACCAATCCACATTCCGTAAGAATCTTAATGTGTTTGGAAATTGCCGGTCGACTAATCTTAAACTGTTCCGCAACGGCATTTAAGTTTAGCGGTTCATATGCCACCAATTGAAGAATGTTTCTTCTGGTCGGATCGGCTATCGCTTGAAATACATCTCGTCTCATTATATTATATGTAACTGTTCGGTTACAAATATATAAGTAACGATTTAGTTACGCAAATTTTTTAAAAACAATTTTGCTATTGAAATGCATTGAGAGTTTCGGAAGTTTATCAAGGCTAGAAAAGTGAGAACTATCCCATCCTAACTTCTTTATTGTATTTACTTCTATAATCGATAGGGGAAATGCCTGTTATTTTTTTAAATACTTCTCGAAACGCTTTCACATCAGAGTAACCGACTTCATACATGACTTCATTAATGGTTTTACGACTGGTCTCCAAAGCCTTTTTGGCTGATTCCACTTTTACCCGCTGCATATATTCGACTGGAGTGTTGCCGGTAGCTTTGATAAATCTTCTGTCGAAGTTTCTTCTTCCTAATGAAAATTCTGCCGACAAATGTTCTACAGAGATTTTTTCATGCAAGTTATTCTCGATATACGCTTGCGCTTTTTTTATGGCATTATCTTCATGCAATTTTTGGCCGGTAAAAATGGTAAATGCCGACTGACTGTTTCTGTCCATTTCAATCTGAAATACTTTGGAACAATAAATAGCGGTGGATCGGTCATAATATTTTTCAATCAAATAAATCATCAAGTTGAGGAAAGAAAAAGCACCGCCATTGGTATAAATGCCGTTTTCATCCGTAATCAACTGATCGGCCTGTAAGTTCACTTTGGGATACATCGCTTTAAACTTATCAGCATGCGCCCAATGGGTTGAACAGCTTTTGCCGTCAAGTAATCCGGAAGATGCCAATAAAAAAGCACCCGAACACATTGTGGCAATTTCGGCATTCGCTCTATATTGTTTGGTAATCCAGTCTATCAGCTCCTTATTTTCCTGTACCGCTTTTTCATAATCGTAAATCAACGATGGAATAACAATGAGATTGGTTTGGGCAATATCCGCAATAGTGGTCTGCACTTTAACGGTAATCATACCGCTGTGAATTTCGTGTAACTCTAAAGTACTCGCCAATACTATAGTAAACAAAGGCGCTCTGTTTGCAGCGACCCAATAGGCATTAGCGGTTTCAAAAATCTCATAGGCGCCTACTATGCAACTTATTGTGCTCAGATTACTTTGCCCGTTTGGTACTAATATCGTAAGATGCTTCATATGGAAAGTGTTTCGACAAAGATAAACAAACACCTTGTCCAAATCAACCCGTTATAAAGTCTATATAACACCTTATCAAAGTCAACAATAGACAATATATTTGTAGTATACAATTTAAAAATTAAAAAATGACACCAACAGACACAACGATTAAAATGGTTTTAGACCGATGGTATGGTTCCATAAAAAATTGCGATGCCATCCTAAATTCTATTACTGACGAAGACTTGCAAAAAGAAATTGCTCCGGGCAAAAACAGAGGGATTTATTTATTGGGGCAC
>JBBRXW010000177.1:0-5046 GCA_038238295.1 Flavobacteriales bacterium
CTCCGGAAAATCTACTACCCTAGGCATCGTATTAAATGTCGTCAATAAAACCTCCGGTGATTACAGTTGGTTTGGCGGAACAATTGCTACGCATGAAGCTTTAAAAAGAGTCGGCGCCATTATTGAACGCCCTAATTTTTATCCTTACATGACCGCACGAGAAAATCTCGAACTGGTCTGCAAAATCAAGGACATCAAGTACGCTAAGGTGCGCGAAAAACTCGAACTGGTGGGCTTGCTTGATCGGGAAAACAGCAAATTCAGTACTTTTTCTCTTGGGATGAAACAACGTCTCGCCATTGCTTCTGCCCTATTGAACGATCCGGAAATCTTAATCTTGGATGAACCGACTAATGGTTTAGACCCGCAAGGAATTCACCAAATCCGTGACATCATCAAACTGATTGCCTCACAAGGAACTACCATTTTACTCGCTTCCCATTTGCTGGATGAAGTTGAAAAAGTATGCACCCATGTTTTAATTTTGCGCAAAGGCGAAGTTTTATATTCAGGCAGTGTGGATGGAATGTCCTCGAACGAAGGTTTCTTTGAATTGCAGAGTGATGACAAAGCCACATTGAAATCCGTATTGAAACAGCATCCGGCAATAGAAAAAGTAACCGAAGAAAATGGCAAAGTCCTGGCCTATCTGAAACAGCCATTAGAAGCTTCCGAAATTAATCGTTATTTATTTGAAAACCAGATCATTCTTAACCATTTAGTAAAGCGCAAACATAGTCTGGAAGAGCAGTTTTTAGAGCTGACCAACAATCAAAAATAATCTATCAAAAACTAAAAATGAAACGATTACTCGCTATAGAATTACAAAAAATCTGGTTGAACAGAGCCAGCAAAGTTTTGACATTATCATATTTTGTTCTGCTTGCTTTCATCGCCTTGATTGCTTCAATTAAATTTGATTTGGGCGCTTTCAAGATTCATCTGGCTGAAATGGGGATTTTTAATTTCCCGTTCATTTGGCATTTCAACACCTACATTGCGGCTATTTTAAAGTTCTTCCTCGCTATTGTTATTGTTTCCATGATGGCGAATGAATATAGTTATGGCACCCTAAAGCAAAATTTGATTGATGGAATGAGTAAGAAAGAATTTATCCAGTCTAAATTCCTGACCGTGATTGTGTTCGCTGGCGTTTCTACCGTCTTTGTATTTATCATGTCGCTGATCCTCGGCCTTTGCTTTTCTTCGTATACCGAATTTGGAATTATATTTTCGGACCTTGAATACCTAGTTGCGTATTTTGTAAAGCTAGTTGGTTTCTTCTCGTTTTGTTTGTTTCTTGGGATTTTGGTGAAACGCTCCGCTTTTGCAATCGGTTTTCTATTGGTTTGGGGAGTACTCGAAGGAATTGCTAGAGGATTGCTGACTTTTAAAATTTTTCCTGACAGCAATATCGCGGGATATATTACGCAATTCTTTCCATTGGAATCGATGTCAAATCTTATCGTAGAACCGTTTTCAAGGTTGTCCGTGGTAAAATCAATCGGTACTCAAATCGGCATTCAGAATCTAAAAGATTATAGTGTGCACTGGTATGGAATTTTGATTGTTGTCATTTGGACGATTATTTTTATGTTATTATCCTTCAAATTACTCAAAAAAAGAGATTTATAGTATCTTTGGCGATGCTATGAATCTATTGAGACAAATACTTTTACTGAACCTTTTTTGTTGGATACCCGCCAATCTGTGCGCCCAATTTATTCAGGTAAACGATACGTACACTGCCCAGCAGCTAGTGGAGAATGTATTGATTGACAGTCCGTGTGCGAATGTCTCCAATTTTTCCGTCAGCGGCGATACCTTCAGCCCGGGCGAACAAAGCTATGGCTATTTCAGTTCAGGTAGCAGCAGTTTTCCCTTTACGAGTGGTATTGTTCTAAGCACTTCCCGGGCAAAAAGAACAGAAGGTCCTAATGATAACCTGATTGACGAAGGGCTGACCTCCTGGCTTGGCGATGCCGATCTTGAACAGGCACTTGGCATTAGCAATACGTTTAATGCTACGGTACTGGAATTCGATTTTACACCTCTCACCAGCAACATCAGTTTTGATTATATTTTTGCCTCGGAAGAGTATCAGGGAAGTGCGCCCTGCCGGTATTCTGATGGATTTGCCTTTTTATTAAAAGAAGCGGGAACCACTACTCCGTATCGAAATTTAGCACTAATTCCTGGAACCACTACACCTGTTTTAGTCACCACTGTCCATCCCGATATTTCCGGAAATTGCCCCGCTATCAACGAAGCGTATTTTGGAAGTTTCAATGGCAGCAATTCTCCCATTAATTTGAATGGCCAAACTGTAGTCATAACAGCAAAATCAGCAGTGATACCGGGAGTTACCTATCA
This sequence comes from Flavobacteriales bacterium, assembly GCA_038238295.1. Lineage (GTDB taxonomy): Bacteria > Bacteroidota > Bacteroidia > Flavobacteriales > Flavobacteriaceae > Flavobacterium. The sequence goes on from JBBRXW010000177.1 coordinate 2,374, forward strand.
TATAAAGCTGGTCATTGCCGACCATGAAAACATTCGTTATGATTCGGCTATATTTTTGGGGGGCGGAAGTTTTAATGTGGGAACTGACTTAGGCCCGGACCGATTACTCGCTACAAATAATCCGGTTTGTGCCGGAAAGACCTACCTCCTTGACGCTACCGAAACCGGAAGCAATACGTACCAATGGTTTCGCAATAGCATTCAGATTCCGGGCGCCACAAATCCAACCTATTCGGTGACAACAGCAGGGATTTACAGTGTCGAAATCACGTTAGGTCCCACAACATGCGTCGCTACCGGACAGGTTACGATAGAATATAGTCCATTGCCGGTACTAAATAATACAACCGTTGTGCAATGCGACGAAGATCATATCGGAGCAACTTTATTTAATTTGACAAAAGTAGACAGCATCATCAAAAACGGAGATCCGAGTTTAGGTACCGTTACCTATTATGAAAATCTTATCGATGCACAAAATCAAACGACATCGAATGCAATTGCGAATCCCGCTTCCTATCAGAGCATTCCAAAAACCATATATGCGAGTGTTAGCAATGCTTATGGTTGTGCCAATACCGCTTCAGTCAACCTTCAGATTTCGAATAATACTATTCCAGATAAAAAAGATTATGAAACCTGTGATTTGGATGGTGTTAAAGATGGCTTTTATCCTTTTCATTTGAGCGATATCGACCCGGTGGTTTTAAATGGATTACCGCCTGGATTACTGGTAGAATATTATCCAACCTATACGGATGCGCTATTACAGACGAACAACCTGCCTGCCATTTATACGAATGTTGTGCGTTATATCGATACGATCTATGCTAAAATTATCAACGGAAGTGACTGCTATGGCATCCTGATGGTGCATTTGTTTGTCAATAAAAATGAACCCGATAATTTTGAAGATGAACCCGTTTATCTCTGCGACAATACGTCAACAACCATTTCGATTGCAAACACTTTCGCGACGTATAATTGGAGTAATGGAGATACTGATTACACCACCGATATAGCTATACCGGGAATTTATACAGTAACGGTGACCGACAGCAACACTTGCGAAGCTACTAAAACTTTTACAGCGTATGCCTCCGGAATTCCTAGTATCACTGCCGTGGATGTCAATGATTTTCATGGTGACCAAAATTCAGTATTGGTTCATGTTGATGGCTTAGGTGCGTTTGCCTATTCGTTAGATGGTATTCATTTTCAGGACACCCCGCTGGTCCATAATGTATTGCCTGGAAAATATACTATCGAAGTGAAAGATACCCACGGATGTGGTAACGATTTTTATACTATTTATGTTCTGAATTATCCAACCTATTTTACCCCTAATGACGATGGATACCATGATGTTTGGTCAATCGAAAACCTTACTACCCATACTAAAGCGGATGTCAGTATTTTTGACCGTTTCGGGAAATTTTTATATCAATTCAATGCCACCCAAAAAGGCTGGGACGGGACTTTAAATGCTAAGCAGCTGCCATCAGACGACTATTGGTTTATTATTGAACTGGAAAACAATAAGTTAGTAAAAGGGCATTTCTCTCTTAAAAGGTAATTATGTATATTATATTTCATAATTTTATCCAATGAAAAAGAGAGGCCTCCTATTTTTTCTATTGATTTCGGTTGGTTGTTTTGCACAATTTAGCAAGACACATTATATCCCGCCCTTATCCGGATCGAATGATGGTTCTGCTGTTATTCAGGATCAGTACCTCTATATTTCAACCCCAAATACGTCGCCGGTCAATTTTGTAATTCATCAACTTGGAGGTGCTAATATTACTGGCACTGTTTCTAAAAGTGTCCCTTATAAATATGCTATCGGCTTTGGTACCGCAACCCAACTTCATGTTGAAGAAAGTCTTCTCAATACCGTACTCAACAATAAAGGCTATATCATTGAAGCCGAAGATCTCATTTATGTTTCTGTCCGAGTAATTGGCGGAAATACCGGTAGTCAGGCAGGAGCAATAGTCTCTAAAGGATTAGCAGCGTTGGGAACTCATTTTCGAGTGGGCGCTTTGTTGAATACCGAACTTCCGGATGTTAGATATGTCGACCGTGATTATACCTTTATCTCCGTGCTAGCAACAGAAAACAATACCGTCGTCAATTTTAATGACATCAAAATAGGCGTAGAATTGATAAACAATATTGCTGTAGGAAATACACCTCCTTCCGTTACCCTCAATAGTGGCGAAAGCTATGTGATTGCTGTTAAAGGGCCGCATTTGCAAAACCGGGATGGTCTCATTGGCGCCCTAGTGACTTCAGACAAACCTATAGTAGTAAATTGTGGTTCTTTAGGAGGAAGTAATGCCAATGATTTTCTCGATTTAGGTTTTGATCAGATTGTATCGGTAGAACGAACCGGAACCGAATATATTTTTATTAAAAGTACCGGTCAAGATGTAGTAGAAAAAGTCCTTCTTGTTGGGGATCAAAACAATACAGATATTTATTTGAATGGAAATATAGGAACTCCGGACTATACTATAAATTCCGGGCAGTATTTGGCATTAAATGGAAGTGCATTTAATACACAAGGCAATCTCTATGTGCGCACCAATAAGAAAATATTCTCCTATCAAACTGTCGGTGACAATAGTCGACCCGATTTCGCCAATCAGGAAATGTTTTTTGTACCAC
>JBBRXW010000178.1:0-5019 GCA_038238295.1 Flavobacteriales bacterium
ACATTTGGAGCATCCATGTCCGCACCAAAACCATCTGGAGCATTATCCTCATCCAAGGTAGCGGTAACGGTACTTCCGGTGTAGTTGCTTCCACAGGAAATCGCTTCTGCAGCGGCAAAATTGTCGTTTGCCGGTTGCGCATAACCCATTGCCGAAAACAACAAGGCTATACCTAAAAAAGCTTTGAATGTAATTTTTTTCATTCTTTTATTTTTTATAGTTAATAATCCGCTAAAAATATATAAAAAAACCCGAAGAAAAAAATCTCGGGTTCAATTTATAAGTCTAGAAAACACAACTACATCGTAATAGTTGTAAGAAATGTTCGTGTATTATGAAATTATTGAATACTAGGTACTCCAACTAATTCATTTGCATCCGCGTCATAATTTACACCATCGAATCCAAATCCAAAAAGATTTAGGAAGTCGTGCTTGTATCCAGCCAAATCACCGATTCTAGGCAGACTTTCCGTCGTCGCTTCGAGCCATAATTTAGCCACTTGTGCCTGCACATCGTCACGCATTTCCCAGTCGTCGATTCTGATTCTTCCTTTTTCGTCAGTTGGAACTGCTTCGCCAGTATACAATCTTTGACTGAACAATCGCTGGATCTGCTCGATGCAGCCTTCATGTATTCCTCCTGTTTTCATTATTTTATACAGTAAAGAAATATAAAGCGGAATGACCGGAATTGCTGAACTCGCTTGCGTAACCAATGCCTTGTTGACGGAAACGTATGCTTTTCCTCCTATCGATTTTAAACTATCGGTAATAGTAAAGGCTGTCGCTTCCAAATCATCTTTGGCGTGACCAATGGTTCCTTTTCTATACACTGCTTCTGTAACTGCTGGTCCTATGTAGGAATATGCAATCGTTGTGGCGCCCGGTGCAAGAAGGTTGGCATTTTTCAAATCATCAATCCACATCGACCAATCTTCACCACCCATCACAACCACCGTGTTATCAATATCTTCGTGAGTCGCTGGTTCAATGGTTACCTGAGAGACATTTCCAGTGTGAAAATCCACGGTCTTATTGCTAAAAGTATTTCCGATCGGTTTCAATACCGAGCGATGCAAAACGCCGGTCTCCGGATGCAAACGTACTGGGGAAGCCAAACTATAGATCACCAAATCAACCTGACCCAAATCTGCCTTTATTAAGTTTAAAGTTTGTTGCTTTATTTCTTTCGAAAAAGCATCACCATTAATACTCTTTGCATACAACCCTGCTTTCTGCGCTTCCTTTTCAAAAGCGGCGGAGTTATACCAACCTGGAGAAGCGGTTTTTCCTTCAGCAGCCGGCTTTTCAAAAAAGACACCGATCGTAGCTGCATTCGAACCAAAAGCACTTGTAATCCGCGAAGCCAAACCGAAACCAGTGGAAGCACCAATTACCAATACTTTTTTGGGTCCATCGATTAGACCTTTTGATTTGATATATTCGATTTGATTTTTCACATTTTGTTCGCATCCGTCCGGGTGTGAGGTCAAACAAATAAATCCTCTCATTCTTGGTTCGATAATCATATTATATGGAATTAATTTTTATAAATAAAAAAAGTCGTTCTGTTCGTTTTAAGTGAAACAAATATAAATTAAATATTTAGTTCAACAATGCCTTCGCGTGATTTAAGGCTGATTCGGAAACTACCGTTCCCGACAGCATTTGCGCGATTTCGACAATCCTTTCCTCCTCATTTAAAAGCTTGAGTTCGGTGCTGGTTTTCTCGTCGGCAATTGCCTTATACACTTTAAAATGCGTGTTACCCTTGGCGGCAATCTGCGGCAAATGAGTAATAGCAAATACCTGCATTTTTTCGCTCATCGTTTTCATAATCTCGCCCATTTTATTTGCGATTTCACCGGAAACGCCGGTATCAATTTCATCAAAAATAATCGTAGGCAATTTCGAATAATTCGCCAATATGGCTTTGGTCGCTAGCATAATTCTCGACATTTCGCCACCGGATGCGACTTTCTTCAATAAACCAAAATCAGACCCTTTGTTGGCAGAAAATAAGAATTGCAATTCATCCTTACCATTCGATAAATAATTCGACACGGCATTGATTTCAATTTTGAATTGGACGTTCGGCATACCCAATTGTGCCAACAAATCCGTCCACTTTTGAATCAATGACGGTATCATTTTGATTCTATTATCGTGAATTTCCTTCGCCCGAGTATCAAGTTCCTGTTCGAATTCCTTCGTTTGTAAAGCTAGTTTTTGAATTTGGCTTTCGATTTCAGAAATGGCATCTACTTTGAGTTCAAGTTCCGATTGAATGACAAGCAACTCCGCAATCGAAGCTACCTGATGTTTCTTCTGCAATGTGTAAATCACCTGCAATTTTTGCTGCGTTAATTCCAATTTTTCCGGATCATAAATCAAATGCTCCGACATCCGATGCAATTCATCAACGGCATCTTTTATTTCGATGCAGACGCTATTGACCCTTTCGTACATCGATTCATACGGTTCGGAAAATGGCGCATTTTTCTGAAGTGCATTCCGCATTTCATTCAGGTTGTGAAGGATGCCATACTGCTCTTCAGTAGCAAGAACATGCGCAGTACTGAGATTGCCTTTAATATATTCTACATTATTGAGCTGCTCGAATTGCGCTTCAAGTTCGGCTTGTTCGCCAGCTTGCAATGAAGCAGCCTGAAGTTCATTCAATAAAAAAGTATTGTAATCCTGTTCCTTTAAAACGTTCTGTAATTTGATATTCAGCGTATTCCATTCTGATTTTCCTTTTTTATACTGCTTTAAAATTTCAGTATATTTTTCAATGATGCTGAAGTTACCGGCCACAGCATCAATAATCTGAAACTGAAAGGTATCTTCCGATAATTCTTGTGTCTGGTGTTGGGAATGCACATCGATTAAGAATTCGCTCAAGTCTTGCAATTCTTGAAGATTTACCGGTGTATCGTTGATAAAGGCCCTAGATTTACCGGATGGTAATATCTCGCGGCGGAGAATTGTCAGCTCTTCGTAATCGAGATCATTGGCTTCAAAGAAAGGACGAAGGTTGTAGTTGGCAATTTGAAATTGTGCTTCGATAACGCATTTCTCCTCTTTGTTTTTGAGTGAAGTCAAATCGGCTCTTTTGCCGAGCACCAATCCCAAAGCTCCTAATAAAATCGATTTCCCGGCGCCAGTTTCTCCGGTAATAATTGAAAATCCACTAGAAAAATCAATGGATAATTTTTCTATCAAAGCAAAATTATTGATTGAAAGCGATGTTATCATTAATCAAGGAATACTATGGTTAACATTCAGCCAAAGCCAAACGGAAGTGGTATTTATAATTTTATTTCAGCCCATTTATTGGAATTCAATGGAGAAACTACAAACAATTTATCGAGCAAATCGCCATTGTTCACTATTGGGCCACCGGTAAAAATAGACACAATTTCGTCCGCTTTCGCATCAAAAAATACGCGCGTCAGAAAGGAATTCGGTTTACTCGTTTCAAGTAAGGATAATTTTGCAATGGCATCAATGATTTTTTCTTTGGCCAGCTTCTGGTCTTTGTGCATTTGGTCTAAACCTTCAAAATGGTATTGAAACATCGCATCGCGAAACTGACTAAAGGCATTCGATAACAGACTCGTCACTAGGGTAAAACGGTTTTGATTGTTGTCGCCTTGATCCCAGCCTTTGTAACCGCTCGATTGAGCTACGGTAGTAATCTCTTGCGCCGTTTCATAAAATGGAATCCCGCCGTCGAGTGCAAAGGTATCAGCATCTAAACCAATAATGATCTGGCTGTAGAAAGCAATAACGGAAACCAGATTCGAATCGAAACTGGATGGATTGTAATTTAAATTCTGGAATTCGGTATACGTGAACGTAAAATCCTTGTCATTAAAATTGAGTATCGGAGTTGAAAAAGTGGAATTGAAAACCGGACGGGATGATTGCACTTGAATAGTTCCTTTAAAAAGGTTTCCACTGGCTTCATTAATTGTGATGAACATCGAGCAATTGATGCGTTCGTTCGACTTGATTTTTTGGGTCGTCCAGTTGGTTTTATTGACCAGATCACCTACCGATTGCTGCAATGTTTTAAAAATCTGAGTGTTGGTTCCGGAAACCTTATCGGCATTTACTCTAACGGTACAATTCAGTTCTTGTGCCTGAGCAGCATTAAAGAAAAATACAAGTACAAAAAGAATTAATTTATGCATGATAATGAGCTATTATTTTATTAATGATATCTTCCGCAACGGCCTCTTTCGACTGCAATGGCATGGCTTCAATGGAATTGTTCTTATCAATAAAAGTGATTTTATTGGTCGGTTTTCCAAAACCTGCACCTTCATCCTGCAGTGAATTTAAAACAATCAAATCTAAGTTTTTTTTCTGGATTTTCTGCTTCGCGTTCTCAATTTCATTTTCCGTTTCCAAAGCAAAACCTATTAAAAACTGTTTTGTCTTGATTTCTCCCAACGATGCCAATACGTCTTTGGTTTTTTCGAGTTCGATTGTAAAACTGGATTCTGTTTTTTTAATCTTTTGCTCTGCAACATTTTTCGGGCGATAATCTGCAATGGCGGCAGCGGCAATCATGACGTCCACTTCATTAAAATGTTTATGGCATTCGGAATACATATCTTCAGCACTCGTCACACGAATTAAATTGATATTCGAATGGTCGATGTTGAGATGGGTCGGTCCGGAAACTAACACGACTTCTGCCCCATGCTTTGCGGCACAGCTCGCGATATCGAATCCCATTTTTCCGGACGAATGATTCCCAATAAAACGTACCGGATCTATGGCTTCGTAGGTCGGTCCGGCGGTGATGAGTATTTTTTTTCCTTTCAAAGGCAATTTGCTTGCTACATCCGCTTCGAGAAAAGCTACAATATTTTCGGGTTCTGCCATCCGGCCTTCACCAGATAATCCACTCGCCAATTCTCCGGATTCTGCCGGAATAATGGTATTTCCATATTGATGTAGTGCCTGGAAACTCGCTAAAGTTGAGGGATGTTTGTACATATCC
>JBBRXW010000179.1:0-5014 GCA_038238295.1 Flavobacteriales bacterium
GGCGACACCGTTTATTTAAAAACAGGGCATGATCAAATAAAAGTCAAATTGCACGAAATACTGTATTTAGAAGCACTAAAGAATTATACCATTTTGGTTACGGACAACAAAAGACATTGCGTGTCATCAAGTATTGGAGCTTTGCTAAAAGAAGAATACTTTCAATCTTTTATTAGAATTCATCGAAGTTATGCTGTTCAGAGACAGTACATTCAGAAAATAGGAAATCAGGAAATTGAACTCAATAACGGAAACCTCATCCCAGTTGGCAGAAGTTATAAAGACAATATAAGTACTGTTTTATGAGAAAAATTATATTGCTACTATTCTTTATGAATTATTTACATTCATTTTCTCAAACAAACAAAGTCATTGATGATTTAACTGTAGAACTTCAAAAAAACACCAAACAAGATACTCTAAAAGTGCTTGTGCTTTTAAAATTATCTTCCGCAAATTCAGGGGTCAATCCTGAAAAAATGAAACAATTTGCAACAGACGCCATGTTGCTCTCAGAAAAAATTCATTATAAAAAAGGAATTGGGGAATCTTATAAACTTCAGGGAGCCTCTTACTTTTCAATCGGGGATTATAAAAATGCAGAAATAAATTTCATGAAATCACTTTCAATTTTTCAAGAAATAAAATACAATAGTGGAATTATTATTTGTAATTCTAATCTTGGTTCTATAAAATTAGTTCAAAACAAATATCCGGAAGCTTTACAATACTATCAAACTTCAATTCGGTTTGCCGAAAAATCCAATTCCCCAAAATTTGCTGGACTTGCCTTCGGGAATATGGGAATTATATATAGCGAACTTGGAAACTATGATCTAGCGCTAAAACACTTTAATGAAGCTTTACAGATTCATACGAAAGCAAATTATACTGCTGGAATTGCATCGAGTTTGAGTAATCTCGGTAATGTTTATTTTCACAAAAAAGAATATGACAAAGCATTAGATTATTTTAATCAAGCGCTAAATAAAAATATTGAGAGGGAAGACAAACTCGGAATGTCAAGAGAATATGGAAATATTTCGAATGTTTATACAGAGCAAAAGAAATATACAGAATCTTACGAAAATCACAACAAAGCCTTAAAAATTAATGAAGAATTAAAAAACAAAAAAGGGTTAGCATTCAATTATTACGGAATTGGTGAGTATTATTTAAAGCAAAATAATCTTGAAAAATCATTATATTTTATTGAAAAATCGAGCAAAATTGCCAAAGAAATTAATATCAAAGAAATAGAAAAGCAATCCTATAATAGTTTAAGTGAAATTTTTGAAAGGAAGGGAGCTACAGATAGTGCGTACATTTATTTTAAAAAATATATTGACACAAAAGAATCAATTGACAATGAGGATAATAGAAAACAAATTTCTAGATTAGAAATTCAATATGAGTTTGATACCAAAGAAGAAAAATATAAAACACAACAGCTTCTTGATAATCAAAATATAAAACAACAGCAGTTATTACTGGAATTAAACAATTCCAAATTACGGGAAAGCAACAAGGAAAGGGATCTGGTGCGTTTGAATTTTTTAAAAACACAATCGGAATTAAAAAATGAGAGTCTCGAAAAAAAGGCGCAAAAAAGACAACTCACCATTGCTGAAAAAGAAATTGAACTGAAAAAGAAAGAAATCAAACTGGCCAATTTTTTAATCGAAAACAAAGAAAAGCAAAAATGGTATTTTATTTTTGGGATTTTACTATTGGGAATTATTGGAAGCTTATTGTTCTATCAAAGCCGAAATCGAAAAAAAACCAACGAAAAACTACAGCTCTTAAACACCGAACTCGACGAAGCCAACAAAGCAAAAACCCGTTTTTTCAGTATCTTAAATCACGACTTACGAGGACCAGTGGCCAACTTGGTTTTCTTTCTACAGTTACAAAAAGAAAGCCCTGAAATGCTCGATGAGGAAAGCATCAAAAGAATGCAAGATAAAACAATGGAAGGTGCTGAAAATCTTCTAAATTCAATGGAAGACATTTTACAATGGAGCAAAAGCCAAATGGAAAACTTCAAACCGCAACCAAAAAAAATATTAATTTCAGCTTTGTTCGACGATATCACAAACCATTTTTTGAGTGAGGAAAAAATGAAAATGGTAGTAGACATTCCAGAAAATATGAAGTTGAAAACCGATGAAAATTACCTAAAAACCATCATCAGAAACCTAACCGGAAATGCCATAAAAGCTTTAGCTGGAGTCGAAAATCCGAGTATCGTCTGGAAAGCTTGGCAGCAAGACAATCGCAGTTATTTGTCGATTACAGACAATGGTTCCGGTGCGAGCCAAGAGCAGTTAAAAGCGCTATATGACGAAAAAGAAATAGCAAGTATCAAGACCGGCTTAGGCTTGCATTTGATTCGCGATTTGGCTAAAGCCATCGATTGTAAAATTGAAGTGCATTCTCATCCCAATAAAGGAACCACTTTTACACTATCGATTGCATAAAAAAAGCCCAACTTTCGTTGAGCCTTTATCTAAAATATTCTTGCCATTTACAGCAAAGCGTTCAAACTATCGGCATAGGTTTGTTTCGGTGCAACACCTACCTGACGGCCTACCACTTCTCCGTTTTGAAAAACCAAAACCGTTGGTATGTTACGCACGCCATATTTTGCAGCGAATTCCTGATTGGCATCTACATCAACTTTCCCGATGACAGCCTTTCCGGCAAATTCTTCGCTGATTTCGTCGATGATCGGACCCACCATTCTACACGGACCGCACCATGCTGCCCAAAAGTCAACCATTACTGGTTTATCTGATTTCAATACCACTTCGTCAAAAGTCGCATCCGTTATTGCTAAAGCCATTTTCTGTATTTTTAGTATTATTTATACCGACAAAATTAACGATTTATTTCCATTCCAATCGCCACTTCAATTTCTTTTGGTTATAAAAGTATTGCCTCAGGTTATTTTTGATTTTATTAAGAAATTCCTTTAGAAGCTGTTCCCGCTATCCATTCCAATCTTTTGCAGCAAAAGCCGCAGCAAAAGGATTTCCATTGCTATCGGGGCTAGGCATGCTGTTCCAATCGTGTTTTGTCTAAGTTGATAAAAAAAACCTGCCGTAGATTTCAGATAGGTGCTGGTTTTCAGCTTCATAATTGTTATAAATTAATAGCACTTTCATTTTTCAATACAAAAAAACAATACATTTGAACGCGCTGTTATTTAAATAAAAGCGAACCAAAACCAACTGCCGATGCTGATGTTATTCAAAAAAACTGTATTTCTTTTCACTTTGGGCTCCTTTGCATTTTCCTGCACAGGAGACAACAACATTGAACATCCCAAAACGCAACCCGAAAAGCTAGCACAAAGTACCACTCAGAAACGATTTCTTTTCGATGCGACCAAAGCCGAAACAGCAGGAAATGCCGACTGGGTACTTTCTGAAAATAGCAGTGGTACGCCTTTGCGTTTTGCCTCTCCGGACCAATCAACGGTAACCACAACCACCCCGGAAACGTATTGGCGCGGGGCTTTGTCTTCGTGGGGAATTGCCCTCGTGAAAGGTGGAAACTATGTAGAAACGCTGCCATCATCCGGCACAATAACCTACGGAAATACCAGCAATGCTCAGGACTTATCAAAATTTGATGTTTTTGTTGTCGATGAACCCAACATCTTATTTACTGCTGCCCAAAAGACAGCCATTCTGAATTTCGTCAAAAATGGCGGCGGGCTGTTCATGATTTCCGATCACAATGTGTCCGACAGAAACAACGACGGAAAAGATTCCCCTGCAATATGGAATGACCTGATGTCGAACAATTCCGTACAAACCAATCCGTTTGGTTTCACCGTAGAATTGACCAACATTTCCGAGACTTCGAGTAATGTGTTAGTAGATCCGACCAATAAAATTTTGAATGGCTCACAGGGAGTTGTTTCGCAACTGCAATTCAATAATGGCGCGACGATCAAATTGAACACAACTGCCAACTCGACCGCAAAAGGATTGATATGGCAAACAGGAACGGCAAAAACCAGTACGACAAAAGTAATGTTGGCTTCCGCCACATTTTTCAACGGAAGAATTGTTTTGTTAACCGACAGTTCGCCAGCAGATGACGGCTCCGGAAATCCGAGTGATAATTTATATCCAGGCTGGACAGACGTTAATGGCAACCACAGCCGACTGCATATGAATGCTTCGTATTGGCTGGCGAAATTGCAATGATGAATAAAAAAACCGAAGCGATCAACTTCGGTTTTTTTTTAATTCAATTTGAAATTGAGCTGCATCTTTTCTAATTCCTGCAGTAATTGTCCAGAAATATTGATTTTCAATTTGCGGCTTGGCATCGATAAGCGCGTGATGACTTTTGTTTCTTCCACTTCGGTAGTGACATTTAATTCCGGTTCTTCATCCAGAATTGTTTCCGCTCCATTCAGTTCCATATCTTCCGATTCGACAAACACTGGAGCGGCCATTTCGATTTGTCGTTTGATGGTTTCCAGTTCCATAACTTCAAATGATACCGAATGATCGCCACGATTCGATTGGAAAACAGTGCTCAATTTGGTAATCAAATCGGTCTTCAAATCTTTTATATTGAGATGAATCACCAGTTTTTTAGCGAATGTCGGCAACACGTCCTGAAGGTACTGCACCAAAATAAATTGCAACCTCGGCTCGCCTTTCTTACCGGTTTCTTTATCTGCCCATCCTTCTTTAACTAGAATCTTCATAAAGGTGAAATTGTTCTGAATTAGGAAATGGCGGAACTTCAAATACTCCTCGCCAAAAATCCGGAACTCATAACTTTCGTCGTAGCCTTCCATAAAAAATGATGCCCACCCTTTGCCGTTCTTAGCCGTTCGATGTTGCACATTGGTAATGATACCGCCAATACACAGGTTTTTATTCAGGTGTTGGTCTAGGTTTTTCAAAGCTTCGAGTTTCGCATTACAGAAGTATTGCATTTCAAATTTGTAGTCGTCGAGCGGATGACCGGAAATGTAAATCCCGAC
>JBBRXW010000180.1:0-4986 GCA_038238295.1 Flavobacteriales bacterium
GGGTAAACACGGCCGATTTTCCATTTTTATCTTTAACGGATGCAAGCACTTCGTAGAGTTGCTCTAAATCCTGCTTGGTTTCTAAAGTATCTAGGGCATCAAAACGGGAATAGATTTTCATTCCGGCTTCGTCGAGTTTTACCCTTGCCTCCTTTGAATTCAAACGCACATTGCCATAATCATCTACCGAGAAAACGACAATCTTTCTGTTCGTTTTCCAGCCGATGGCATTTTTTAAATTGGCAATTATTTTTCTAATCATTGTTTAGTGTTCAAATAAAAATCGACAAATTTATCGGCATTATCTCTTCTAAAAAGTGTTGAAGTGGCAACCGCGTTTTCTGACATTTTATCCCATTTTTGCTTGTCGGTGCTGAGCTTTAGAATAAAATCTTTTGCCAAATCCAATTGTCTTTCGGTATAGCACGCCGCAGCGTTGTATTTGGAGGCATAAGAATGCAATTCGGAGTCTTCGCCAGCGATATAAAGGGAAGGTATACCATAGCTCATCAAATTATAGGACTTGCTTGGGACACTTCCTTTGGATGTCAATTCATCTAAAATCACAATTCCCAAATCGGTTGCTGACAGCGAAAACGGAAACATGGCATCGCTTTGAAACGGCATAAAAACACAATTTGGCAGTTGCTTTTCTTCCACCATTTTTTGTAAAGCTGGTACTCTCGGTCCGCGTCCGATAATTTGAAAAATGATGGTGTCGTTGTCTTTTAAAAGTTCTGCTAATTGCACGACGACCTCCACTTTATGCGTCAATCCTATGTTTCCGGAATATTGAACGATGAATTTATTTTGCAATCGATGTTCCTTGATAAATGGATTTTGATCTTTCGACACTCGTTCATTTTGCTGAAAAATCGACCAAATCGGTTGGATGATAATTTTACTTCGAACCACGTATTGCTCGACCAAATCCGCCATTTTATCACTGATAGTGAAAAGACGAAATGCTTTTTTGAAGGATTTTCTATTGAAATATGTCCAGATTCTATACAACGGATGGCTTTCTTTCATACCAGTAATTTTGAAAATATCCGGATAAACATCCCAAATGACCATGCTGAATCGGTGTTGCAGCATCAAATTCAATAAATAACCCATTGGTGGAATCGAAACAAAAAACACTTCGTAACCGCGGTATTTCGTCAGGAGCAGCCAATATATCTTGAAACACGCTTTCAGGTACGACAGGAATTTTTTGCTCGCCGGACGCTCGACCCATTTGTTGATATAAGTGACATCAATCGCCGCATTCAGCTCTTCGCCTTGCACGTGAACGCTTCCGGTAACCAAACTTACGGTTTCGAATTTCTCGGCAAAAGCGTTACAAAAACCAACAGTCAGATAATTCGTCGCCTGGTTGACTACCACTATCTTTCTATCTTTTATTTTCTCCATAAGGGAATTGAACTATTATTCAGCTTGACGTAAAATCGTGTGCCCGCCTTTGACCAAATGAATGTCTTTCTGAAACAACGCCACATCGGATGCTACCATTTCTTCCACCAACATTTTCAAATCGTATTTCGGTGTCCAGCCTAATTTTGTTTTCGATTTTGTAGGATCGCCAATCAACAAATCGACTTCCGTTGGACGGAAATAACTTGGATCGACTTTCACAATCGTATCGCCAATTGCCGGAATTTTAAATGCTGTTCCAGCGGATTCTATTCCTAAAGCTGCTTTGTATTTTTCCTGATTGATCGAATCCAAAATACCTACCTCATCAACACCTTCCCCTTCAAATCGCAAAATGAATCCTACCTGGGCGAACGCCATTTTAATGAAATCTCGAACTCTGGTAGTAATTCCGGTGGCAATCACATAATCTTCTGCCGTGTCTTGCTGCAAAATTCGCCACATCGCTTCGACATAGTCCTTCGCGTGACCCCAGTCTCTTTGGGCATCGAGGTTCCCCATGTATAAATCGCTTTGCAATCCAAACGCAATTTTTGCAACGGCGCGGGTAATTTTTCTGGTTACGAATGTTTCTCCACGCAATGGCGATTCGTGGTTGAAAAGGATTCCATTACACGCAAACATATTGTACGCTTCACGGTAATTTACGGTAATCCAATAGGCGTAAATTTTCGCTACGGCATACGGTGAGCGCGGATAAAACGGTGTCGTTTCCGATTGAGGAACTGCTTGCACCATTCCGTACAATTCGGAAGTTGATGCCTGATATATTTTTGTTTTGTTTTGTAATCCAAGCAAACGCACCGCCTCTAATAAACGTAATGTTCCGATTCCGTCCGCGTTGGCGGTATATTCCGGGGTATCGAAACTTACCTTTACGTGTGACATTGCCGCCAAATTGTAGATTTCATCCGGCTGTACTTCCTGAATGATTCGCGTCAGATTCATCGAATCGGTCATATCGCCATAATGCAATTTCAAACGGATTCCTTTCGCATGTGGATCTTGGTATAAGTGATCTATTCTTGCGGTGTTGAACATTGAGGAACGTCTTTTAATTCCATGCACCATATAGCCTTTTTCAAGCAGCAATTCTGCCAAATAAGCGCCGTCTTGTCCTGTAATTCCTGTAATTAATGCGATTTTCATTTGATGTATTTTTAAAATATCTTAATTTAAATTTTTACTTCCTTAAAAGAATGTTCGTGTTCTAGAAACCATTGATAGGTAGCTTGTATTCCATCTTCCAAAGTGATTTTTGCCTTCCAGCCTTGTTGCGTCATTTTGCTGACATCCATTAATTTTCTTGGTGTTCCATCGGGTTTTGTACTGTCCCAAACGATTTCTCCCAGAAAACCTGTTGTTTTTTGAATCAATTCTGCTAACGCTTTAATCGTCAAATCAACGCCGGTTCCGATGTTGTATAAATTTTCTTCAAAAGGATGCTCCATTGCAAAGACAACGGCTTCCGCCAAATCGTGCACATGAAGAAATTCTCTCATTGGTAAACCCGAACCCCAAAGTGTCACTGTTTCGCTATTATTGATTTTCGCTTCGTGAAATTTACGGATCATCGCCGGTAAAACATGCGAAGTCTGCAAATCGAAATTGTCATTTGGCCCGTATAAATTCGTCGGCATCAAGCTTACAAAATCTTTCCCGAATTGCTTTCGAATGGCTTCACAAGCTTTGACACCGGAGATTTTTGCAATCGCATACCATTCGTTCGTAGGTTCTAAAGAAGCGGTCAAAAGACAATCTTCTTTCAACGGTTGTGGTGCTAACTTCGGATAAATGCAGGAACTTCCTAAAAAGATAAACTTGCTCACATCTTGCTCTAAAGAAGTAGCAATCAGATTGTTTTGAATCTGCATATTCTCCATTAAAAAAGTGAACGGATAGTTGTTGTTGGCTAGGATACCACCTACTCTCGCTGCGGCATCAATGACAACATCCGGCTTTTCTGTATTGAAAAAATCCTGCACATCGCTCTGATTTCTCAAATCTAATTCCTTGCTGGTTTTTCCGATAAGGTTGTCGTAGCCCGCATTTTTCAAGGCATTCCATATCGCGCCACCGACCATGCCTTTATGACCTGCAATGTATATTTTTGAATTTTTATTCATTTCAATAGTTATTTAAAAACAGCAAATAATTCGTAAGCTGCTTTTTTCATTCGGGTTTCGTATTCTTCATAAATCGATTTTGAATATTCTCTTGATGGATAGTTTTCTAAAATCGAAGCCAATTGATTCGCATTATGTGGTTCGAAATACGTTCCTTTTTCTGCCAATTGTTCGATATTGACATTCAAATCGGCAGCAATTACGGGAACTTGAAGCGATTTTGCATCTTCGATTACCGTGCTCCAACCTTCAAACAAACTCGGTTGAATAATGGCTTTCGCATATTTCATCAACAACAATTGGTCGCCGCGTGGAATTAATCCCAAGAATGAAATCGAATTTTTTAATTTATTTTTATTAATAATGTCATGCAGTTCCTGCAAGTATTCCGAATTTGGTTCGTCGGGAAAACGGCCCGTCACTGCAATATTTATAGTAATTCCTTTTTCCTTCAATTGTGCTACTGCTTCGAAAGCTACTTTGTGATTCTTGTGCTTGTGAAACTGATTGCTAATCATATAATACTCGTCCGGCAACTGGTATTTTTCCTTGATCGCATCAAAAGTCAAGTCCGGTAAATCATCAATAATCGACACGAAATGATAAATATGAATCTTTAAAGTTTTCGGTATTTTGAAAAACTTCAAAAAATCATCCTTCACTGCTTGGCTCGAAACCACTAGATCCTTGGAGTTTCTCAAAATCATTTTGATGCGCGCATTTCTTTCAAAACGTTTCCGTTTGGTGAAAAACTGTGGATAATAAAAGTGCTGCAAATCGGCGTACCACGAAACCAGTTTGGCTGTCAATTTACTTTTCACCGGATAATCGTGCATCGGAAATATAGCATCTAACTGGTGCGTTGTCACCAAATCATGAACGAAAAGGTTTCTGTTTTTAAGTACCGAATCGATATAGCCTTTGGAAATGGATGGGAATCGATATTCCATTATTTCCAAATATGGATAATCAATTTCATCTACATATTTTTTTAAATCAGCTTTGAAAAACACGACCACTGTAGGTTTGTCTTTCTCATCTAGAAAGTTTAAAATCTTTATCGTGTTGAGAATATAGATTAAACCGCCGGTCCATTTTGGATTAAAATTGAAAATAATGCCTAATCGATATCGCTCTGAAATCATAAAAAAATTAATTGGAAACTATAAAATTTTCAAATGCTGTGCAAATATAGTTCAATTCAAATTGAGCAATCCGTTCTTTTGATTTATTCCCCATCGAAGATATCATCGCAGGATTGTCTATCAGAAACTGCAATTTTTCAGCAAATGTTGTTGTATCATGTAATGGTATTAAAAAGCCCGTCTCGCCATCGGCTATCAAATCGCTAGGTCCAGCAATACAATCGAATGATACGACGGGAAGCCCTGCCGACATGGCTTCTCCAATGACATTTGGGAAA
>JBBRXW010000181.1:0-4953 GCA_038238295.1 Flavobacteriales bacterium
ATATTAGCAGGACTATTCTTTACTTTTGTTCCAAATCAGAATCTATGTCAATCGAAGTCAATGCTATCTCCAAATATTACGGCACTCAAAAAGCGCTGGATGACGTTTCTTTCTCTATCAAAAAAGGAGAAATCGTCGGATTCTTAGGCCCCAATGGTGCTGGGAAATCGACGTTAATGAAAATACTGACAACCTATCTCGCCGCAGATGAAGGCACGGCAGCGGTGAATGGGCACGATGTGTCGACCGACCAAAAGAAAGTGCAATTGTCTATCGGATATTTGCCGGAACACAATCCGTTGTATTTGGATTTGTATGTGCGGGAATATTTGGCGTTTAATGCCGATGTCTATCACGTTCCCAAAGACAGAATAGAAGAAGTCATCGAGTTGACCGGATTAACGGCCGAAAGTCATAAGAAAATCGGTCAGTTATCGAAAGGCTACCGCCAACGTGTCGGTCTTGCCAATGCGCTGCTACACAATCCCGATGTTTTGATTTTGGATGAGCCGACAACCGGCCTTGATCCGAACCAATTAATCGAAATCCGGAATGTCATCCGGAATGCCGGAAAGGACAAGACTGTCTTCTTGTCGACCCACATTATGCAAGAAGTGGAGGCAATCTGTGACCGCGTAATTATCATCGACAATGGGAAAATCGTCACCGATAAAAAACTAGACCGGATTCTTTCTACCGATAAAGAGCAAGTGATTGAAGTAGAGTTTGATCTTGCCGTAGCTGCTGAAACCATTGCCACAATTCCACATTTACAATCCTACAGTAATACTAGTGCTACCTTTTGGGAGCTGACTTTTTCTTCTGATAAGGACATGCGGCCGGTGGTTTTTGATTTTGCTTATGACAACGGACTCAAGACGTTGCAATTGAACCAGAAAAATAAAAATCTGGAGGCGTTATTTCGGGAAGTGACAAAGAAGTAGGTTGCTTACTATTAGTTTATTCGCAGGCAATTGCCCTAGCCCGGATTGCAGCAAAGTGCCGCGCACTGCGGAAAGCCGGAACAGCTCCTGAAAAAAGCTATTTACCTGTAAATCATTCGTCCTTGATAGTGCCGAACAACCGCATCGATGCTCGGATGGGAGTAGCAGTATACGTTTCCGATGTTGTAAATGTGACCCGTTATTTTGGTTATCGGATGCACGAAAAGATCGTTGCTGCCGCGGTGAAACAGAACAATTGTATTTGCTAGCAGGTTTTCGCCATGAAAAATCCCGCCGCCTTCATAAAAATTAACGGACAGATCCGCAATTGTTCCTTTAATATTATAGCGACTCACATCATTATTTTCAACATTCATAGTATCACAAATAACTGTCAGATTGAAATCACCGGTGCCGACGCCTTTGTATCCATCCACTTCATTCATGGAAACAATATGCAGGTTCGGAAAATTCAATGTTCCGCTGGATGAAATAGGCTGTTCTGTTTTCGAGTAGATGTCGGTAAGGTTGGGCGTTGTAATGTAAACAACCGTTTCGCCATAATCGCGTACCCAGTTGCAGCTGGTATTGTCGGTAAGCGTCAGGGTGCCGTTTTCGGCAAGCACTTCGATGTCATTGATTAGGTTTTCTCCGGTGCGGACTTCAACAGTATTGTCCGTTCCCTGTGAAATCACTACAGCGATCCTTTTGTTGACGAGGAGTTTGTTGAATACTAATCCATTGTAGACTTTCGATTGTACCGGACCAGTCGATTTGACGCAATCGTACGGCTTTTCACATTGTAAAAAAAGCAACAGCACGCTAAAAAGAAGGATATACTTTTTCATTGTAAAAGTTATAATCGGACTCCAACAGCAAACTCCAATGCTTCAGCGAGGAAACCATGGGTTTTTACAGCAAGGCCGGTGTATAGGTTTTTAGTCAGGTAATATTTCATGCCCACGCGGTCGTATATGGCATTATCATTTTTGAAAGGGCGGTAGACATAATACCCGACTTGTGTTTCGAGTGACAGCCTGTTGATGAATAATTCGTGTCCGATAAAAACCCCAATCCTTTTATAATCGGTGTCGGGATCGAGATGATCTTCCGGAAAAGCAATCGAGCGGTAGCGGATGTATTCTTTTAATGAAGTTGTCAGGAACAACTCGGTTCCGAATTGCAAGGCACTTTTTCTGCTGATTCTTTTGTCGGCATAAAAGCCGATATGGTAGAACGGTTTCTGACCACTCCCGATGGTGAGGCTTTCATTGATTCCGGTCCGAAACACGATGTTGTATTTTATCGGTTCGGTGAATTTTATTCTAGGAATTATCGAATCTTGTCTTAGGTTGGTTTTTGAATCTAATTTATAATTGACACCAACGTTCAATCCATAAGTATTGATGCCGCTATTCGGCGATTTTATCCTTCCGTTGGAGAAATGGGTAAAGAAAAATCCGGCCTCGATGCCAAAACCGGCAATGATATTTTCCTTTTTAAAGTTCAGCAGGAAATTAGTGTTTCCCATAAACCGTGACCCAAACGCTCTGTTTTTGCTGTTGGTTTCTTTATCATACGGATGCGAAGTTGTGGCTATGCCCTGCGCAATCTTGAACATCAGATTCCGTTTCAGGAAATAGAAATTATAATGGGCACCAACAGCATAATTTTTTCCGAGGATGTCGTTTTTAAAATCTTCGTATAAAAAATAGACTCCGTAATCGGGGTAATTGTATATCGATTGCCATGCTTCTTTTCCGTGGGTTTTTTTCGAAAGGCTCACGATGATTCCTTCCGGATGACCGGTAATCAGCTGGTATAGTTCGGGCGAATGTGGAAGGATATTTCCCCTTAGAAAATTGACTTCTACAGCATTGGTATCTTCGAATTTCTGGCCAGTAACCAGTGTAGTGATTATTAAAAATAAAACACAGAAAAGCTTCTTCATTTCCAAATATAAAGGGGCAAATATATTGCTTTTATTAGAATATCGCTTTCGCTATCGCTTTAATATTCTGTGATTTGCCCATCGAATAATAATGCAAAACCGGTATTCCCGCCGCCACTAATCCTTTACTTTGCTCGATGCACCATTCGATACCAATTTCTTTTACTGCGTCGTTGTCTTTGGCTTTTACGATAGCCATAATCAAGTCGTCGGGAAGTTCAATGCTGAAACGATGTGGAATCAAATTCAACTGCTTTTTAGTCGCAATCGGTTTCAATCCCGGAATGATTGGAACGTTAATGCCTGCCGCACGGCATTTCGCTACATAATCAAAGAATTTTTGATTATCGAAAAACATCTGCGTGACAATATAATCGGCTCCATTTTTAATTTTCTGCTTTAAGAAATGAATGTCACTATCCAAACTCGGCGCTTCCATATGTTTTTCAGGATAACCGGCAACACCGATACAGAAATTAGTAGAGGATGTATTTTGCAAATCTTCATCAAGATAAATTCCGTTATTGAGGTGATTCACCTGAAGCACCAAATCCGTTGCAAATTCGTTTCCGTCTTTTTCGGGTTTGAAATAGGTTTCCGTTTTCAATGCATCGCCGCGTAATGCTACGACATTGTCGATTCCCAAGAAATCCAGATCAATCAGTAAGTTCTCCGTATCTTCTTTCGAAAATCCGCCACATAAGATATGTGGAATCGCATCGACGGTATATTTGTTCTGTATTCCGGCGCAAATCCCCACCGTTCCCGGGCGTTTCTTGACGATTTTCTTTTGAAGTAAACCGCTCGGCAATTCCTTAAATTCGTATTCTTCCCGATGGTACGTAACGTCGATGAATGGCGGATTGAATTCCATCAGCGGATCAATACTGTCAAAAATCGACTGAATGTTCTGCCCTTTCAAAGGCGGTAAGATTTCGAACGAAAACAATGGTTTTCCGTTGGCGTTTTCGATATGCTGAGTTACTTTCATTTTTAAGTCTATTATTATTTTAGATTTTGGCGAGCCGGCGGCATCCTGCTAGCTCCTTCAATTTACGATTCTTTTTTGCCGCCGTCGTGCTATCGGCTGCACGCGGTGCTTGCATCTATCACTCTCGCAAGCTGCTAATCGGCAATATTGGGGCTGAGCCATTTCATACCCTGTTCGGTACTGATACCTCTACGTTTGGCGTAGTCCACAACCTGGTCTTCCTTTATTTTCCCGAGTCCAAAATATTTGCTTTGTGGATTCGCAAAATAATATCCCGATACCGAAGAAGCCGGCCACATCGCCATGCTTTCGGTCAGTCTTACGCCAATTTCTTGTTCTACATTTAATAGTTTCCAAATTGTTGGTTTCTCCAAATGATCGGGGCATGCCGGATACCCTGGCGCGGGACGAATCCCTTTATATTCTTCAGCTATTAAATCCGCATTTGATAAATTTTCGTCTGATGCATAACCCCAGATTTCCCTGCGCACTTTCCAATGCAGGTATTCTGCGAAAGCTTCCGCCAAACGGTCGCCCAAGGCTTTGACTAAAATCGAATTGTAATCGTCGAGATGTTTTTCAAATTCCATAGCTTTTTCATCAACGCCAAATCCGGTAGTCACGCAGAAACATCCGATATAATCTTGTTTCGCCGTTTCCTTTGGAGCAATAAAATCAGCCAAAGCCATATTCGGAGCGCCTGCAGTTTTTTGAGATTGCTGCCGCAACGTTAGGAATTGCCCTATGGCTTTTCCATTTTCATCAACAATCTGAATATCATCATCATTGATTTGATTCGCCGGAAAAATACCGAGAATCCCTTTGGCCGTCAGCCATTTTTCAGATACGATTTGTTGCAGCATTTGCTGAGCATCTTCGAATAAATTGGTGGCTTGTTCTCCGACAACGGCATCGGTAAGGATTGCCGGATATTTTCCATACAATTCCCATGAACTGAAGAACGGTGTCCAATCGATAAAATCTACAAGCGTTGCCAAATCGACTGCAATGGTTTTTGTTCCGATAAAGTTCGGTTGGGTTGGCGTAAACGTATCCCAATCCAGTTG
>JBBRXW010000182.1:0-4949 GCA_038238295.1 Flavobacteriales bacterium
CAAAGTCCAAACCTGTTTTTACAAGCTGTTGATAAAGTGCCGAAACAAGCGGGAAAGTATTGAAATTGTACGTCGGGATCAGTATCGAAAGCATTCAATGAGTTTAGTTTACAAACGTTAAAAAGCTGTTAAATATTGTAGCGCAGGATACAATAAATTGCTTTGAATCCATCTTTCCAATTGATTTTTTTGCCTTCCTGATACGTCCTTCCATAATATGAAATTCCGACTTCATAGATGCGTACGTTAGTAACTCTTGAAATTTTTGCGGTTACTTCCGGTTCAAATCCAAAGCGCCGTTCCTTTAATGACAACGATTGCAGCATTTTGGCATTGAATAATTTGTAGCAAGTTTCCATATCCGTTAAGTTCAGATTAGTGAACATATTCGACAACATCGTCAGGAATTTATTTCCGATCGTATGCCAGAAAAACAACACACGGTGTGCATTGCCGCCCATAAATCGCGAGCCATAAACGACATCCGCAAAACCATCTAAAACAGGCTGCATCAAAATATGGTATTCGTTAGGATCGTACTCCAAATCGGCATCCTGAATGATGATAAAATCGCCGGTAGCCATAGCAATTCCGGTATGCAACGCGGCACCTTTACCTTTATTTTTTTCGTGTTCAAGTACGATGATAGCCATTGATTCGTTTTGGGAGCAATACTTTCGAATGCTTTCAGAAGTCTCATCGGTCGAGCAATCATTGACAATGATAATCTCTTTGGCAATATTTTGGGGCAGGAGTACTTTTTTTATTTTATCCAATATCAGATGAATCGTAGGACCTTCATTATACACGGGAATAATAATCGATAATGTATTCATCATAAAAAGTTGCCTTATATTGTGCGCTGCTACAAAACTACATTTCTAAATTGAAAGTACAATAGTATTCCTGTTTTTGTTTAAATTGCCCGCATGAAAGAATTCGTATTGAAATACCAATATCCCATCCTAATTATTATCATCGGATTGTTTTGGCTACAGGCACTCAACCTTTTATTACAGCTCGATATTCAGCATTTAATTTATCCCGATTCACAGGATTACCATCTGTCTGCCGAGAAGATGTTCCGGAAATTCACCGGGCATTATTATCGGCCTATGGGTATGGCTTTCATCACCGGTTTCCCGTATTTATTAGGAAGCTCGGATGCTGGAATTTATCAATGGAGTCTTTTCGTCAACTTGGGTTGCTGGCTTGGTACGTCATTGGTATTATTTCAAATTGCTAAAAATTTCCTGAGTGAAAAGGGTGCTTTTTGGATAACAATTATTCCTTTTTTTATCGTAGGTGGCGCAGTATTGAATTATCATTTGCTGACGGAAACAATCTATACTTTTTGCATCGTATGCGCCTTTTATTTCCTCTTACGATATGATCAAACCAAAGCCTTCAGGTTCCTTTCGATAGCGCTAAGTATTTTGCTGCTGACCATGTTGATCAAACCCGGCTCTAAATTTTTAGCCATTGCTTTTGGATTGTATTTCATAAAGGATATCCTTAAAAATTGCCGACAGAAAAGTGCAGTATTGCTTTATGGAAGCTTACTGTTGATTGCAATTCAGGTGGTTGGAATGCGGGTGCAATACGGCGATTTTACTCTGAGTTATATTGATGGAGTTACCTATTACAATTACCTTTTCAGTAAATCGGACTGCTATAAAAACGGAACAGAATACCATCAGTTGAATAATCCGAGAGCTGATTTTATATTTGCACAGAAAACACTTTCCGACCAGAAAAAAGTGGCGGTGGCCGATATGAAAGAGCAAATGCTGCACAATACCGGCAATGTTTTTAAAGCGTATGTTTCGGATGTCATCGACAATACCAAATCCGGGAATATCTGCATCGCTGATTTGAAAAATGAACTTAAAAAACCGGACTTCGAGTCGAACAAACAATTCTTTTTCTCGGTTTCAAAATGGCAGAATCGTTTTTTTACTTTTGCCGGAATCCTGCTGGCTTTGGCGTTTTGCTATAAAGGATTGAAAGAGGAAAGAATTTATGCACTGATGGGATTTTATGTGCTTTACATCATCATCCTGTCCGGGATTTCTTCGAGCCAGGGCGACCGTTTTCATTTAGTTACTTTTCCGATTGTTCTTGTATTACTCGCAAAATTCCTTTCGGAAAAAACTACTTTTTTTCGAAAACATATAGAATATTAAGTCCAAATTCGAAGCGTTTTTCGACAATCAAATCATAACCGTTTTCGGTAAAAAGTGTTTTAATCAGGCTGCGCTCGAAGTCTTGATGGTGCTCTAAATCCATTCCGTGAATCAATTTGAAGAACAACAAAACATTCAAGATATAATCCACATATTTTGAAGGAACCGTAATAATCACACGACCTTTCGAATGAAGGTAACGACCAAGAACTTCAGGGTAGGTTCTCAATTCTTCAACCGGAATATGCTCCATTACCGCCAGTAGAATCGCATTGTCGTACTGTTTTTGTAGAGGAAAATCCTGCGGAAAATAACCGGGAAACAAGGTGTAATTTTCCTTTTCTATTTTTTCATTTAAAATGCCATCGATGCCGTCGCCGGTAATCGGTTTCTTTTTTTGAATGCTTTCGAAGAGCTCACCAAAGTGACAACCAATATCTAAAATTGAGTCGCCAACGATGTATTTTTTCGCCTGCCGAATGCGTTCGTTCTGCAGTAAATAATCAATTTTTTTCATCTTTCAATCCTAAAATGCTAAAGAAAAAACTAAACAGTATAATCTGGACGCCTAAGATAATAATCGTAACCGCCGGGATAATTGTTCGCAATGTCGATCGCACCTCAAGCATCCCATAATTCGTATCTGACCACAATGATAATCCATAAAAACTGAGTCCAATTCCAGTCAAAACCATCAATACGCCCAAAACCAAACCTCTTTCAAGATTGATATACTGGAATAGCGAATCATAGCGATTGCTTCTCGGCAATAAATGCTGGGTCACGGCATAAACTTTCGTCAGTCCGTAAAAAACAATAAATTGAAATCCAATCAACAACGTGCTGGTCGCATACAAAAGCGTATGCACATCCAAAACAATATTCGAGATAGGAATAGGGGTAATAATTAAGGCCACCGAAAGAATAAATCCAATAGTCATTAGGAAAATTCCGGGAACAAAAAATAACCAAGTTGGACTATACAACAGTAAAAATCGAAGGTGCCTCCAGCCGTCGCTCCAGGTTTTGAGGTGTGGTTTGCGACTTCGTCCGTCTTTGTATAAAATCGTTGGAATCTCAACAATTTTAAAATTCAGCAGATGGGCTTTCACGATCATTTCCGACGCAAACTCCATTCCCGTGGTGGTGAGTTCCATACGATTATAGGCTTCTTTGGAAAACCCGCGCAAGCCACAATGAAAATCTCCAATCGCTGATTTGAAAAACAACCGTCCTAAAAAGGATAACACCGGATTGCCTAGATAACGGTGCAGGAAAGGCATGGCGTCTTTTTTGATGCCGCCTTTAAAACGGTTTCCAATGACGAAATCATTGCCCTCACGCAATTTTTCAACGAATAGCGATAAGGCGCTAAAATCATAGCTGTCGTCGGCATCGCCCATAATAATATATTTCCCATTGGCTTGGTCGAAGCCGCCTTTCAGCGCATTGCCATAACCTTTATTCGGAATTGAAATGACTCTTGCCCCGAGGCTTTTGGCAATTGCTTGCGAACCGTCGGTGCTTCCGTTGTCGCCGATAACGACTTCGCCATCGATGCCACAGCTTTCAAAAAAAGCGTTTGCTTTATCGATGCAAACTGCGAGCGTTTCCGCTTCGTTGAGACAGGGCATTACAATCGAAAGTTCTTTATTTACTGGGTTTGACATAAAATGTATTTTGAAATAATAACAGGACAATCGCAATCATCACCCAATTGTTATAGAAAGTGTATCGCGAAATAGTCGATTCTGCCATAGCCACGAGCGCGATATTTCCAATGACCGCTAGAATCAAAAGTACTATAAATTTTGCAAGGACAGTTTCTTTTTTGAATAGCGAAGCGAAACCCAATAACAGCACTATAATCAGCAACAGAAAGTGTTTGCTCGTATCAAAACCTTTGATGAAATTGGCGGAATAAACCGAGTACCATTTTCTAAAATTGTCCTTCAATAATGGCAACGCCATCGCCGATGTTATCTGGTCATTCGCAATTATTCTTTCACTCAGAGTCATTGTTGCAGGAAAAAATTGGAGTCCATTTTCACTAATCGTATGGTTGCAAATTTGCGTATAATTATCGAAGAAAAATTCGATGGTTTTGCCATTGGTCGGCTGCTGAGAATACAACAATTTTTTCTTCTGTAACTTTTGATAGATGTGACGGAAATAGTCCTGTTGCTCTTTACTTTCAAAAATGGCGGCATCATTTTCATCCGATACAAAAAAGGGAATCGTACTAATCTGAATGCCTGTCCACGGCGTCGCCACCGCTTGATTGTGTTCGATTTTATGGAAAATGATATCGGTAAAAATCACCAAAAAAGGTATCGAAATACTGGCCATCATCACTAAGATTGTCTTGCGTTTGAACAGCAATTTAGGATATGTCAGCAGCACTGCCATTACTACTAATGGAATCAAAAACAAAAATTGCCCGCGCACAACAATCGCCAAAAAAGACAGCAGCAACGCGGAATAGAAATTTTTATAGTAGCGGAACGTCATTCCAACTAAAAGATTCCCGATTGCCGCAAGATATAAAGGATAAGCGACCGATTCCGATAGCAATGTTGCGCCCAATTTCGTTCCCATAAAAACCGGAACGGCGGCGACCACGGCGACGATTATCGAAAGCCATTTATTGAAAGCCACAGTTTGTCGCAGCGCATTGATCAGGAAGAGAATGGCAAAACCGCTAGAGGCCACTTGCGTGAAAATTACGGCGGTCGCAAAGTAACTTCCGAACAGCATTT
The DNA here is from genome assembly GCA_038238295.1 of Flavobacteriales bacterium. GTDB lineage: Bacteria > Bacteroidota > Bacteroidia > Flavobacteriales > Flavobacteriaceae > Flavobacterium. The sequence goes on from JBBRXW010000182.1 coordinate 4,946, forward strand.
TATG
>JBBRXW010000183.1:0-4922 GCA_038238295.1 Flavobacteriales bacterium
AGCATAGACTTTATCTTTACTTGTTCCTTCCTTTGAAGTGTAAAGAATTTTGCCTCTGCAATCTTTTAAAACCACCTTTAGTTTTGTATTGATAAAGTTTCCGGTATCTTCTACATCGGCGAACAATTTATTGCAGTTTGAATTGTATACCTCAACCGGCATTTCGTCTGAAGTCAAATAGGCTGTGAACCCATATTTTTCCAGTAACAGTTTGGTCAGTGTATTTAAACGGTATTGGTCTTTCTGTTTGTTGAAATCGAATTTCGCAGGAATAAGGACATATTGATACTTGTTTACTGTAGTTTGCGCCGACAACAAATGGGTCAGTATCAACAGTCCGAGTACGGCAAATTTTTTCATCAAAAAATGGTTTTAAGTTCCGCTAATGTAGCTATTTGAATAATGTCAGCGGCGGCTTCTTCTCGATTTGGATTGAAAAAAATCGCCCGCATTCCGAAATCCTGCGCACCAATGACATCCGCCTGAATCGAATCGCCTATCATGATGCTTTGCTTTTTGTCGGCATTCGCTAAGTGCAACGCATGCTGAAAAATAATTGGACTGGGTTTTTTCGCGCCTGCCATTTCCGAATTTGTCACCGTTTTAAAATAATGTGTGAGATTAGAATTGTTGATTTTTTTGAACTGTACCTGTGCAAAACCGTTTGTGATGATATGCAGTTCGTACTTGTCTTTAAGATAATTCAAAGTGTCTATTGCATCCTCAAAAAGATGGTTGTATTCCGGCAAATACTGAATATAATCCTGCGCTATTTTTTCAATTTGGTCATCAGAAATCGCATAACCGACGGCATCGAAAGATTGCTTCAATCGCTGGTAGCGCAACGCTTCGTGAGTAATTTTATCCACTTCGTACAACCTCCAGCACGCCTGATTGATCGGAATGTATTTTTCGAGAAATTGCTGCGTAATAATTCCTGGATAATTGCTTTTGAAAATCCTGTCGAATGCCAGCGCCGAATTGGTATCGAAATCCCAAAGGGTATGGTCTAAATCGAAGAAAATGTGTTGGATGGTATTTTTCAATCTATTACTATTAAATAACAAAAGTCGTAAAGTTTATCAGGAATTCGTGTTAAATTCTCAGAGAATTCCACCATCAGAAAAACTAAAATAATCGGTTTCGGTGATGATGACATGATCAAGGATTTTGATGTCGAGATGCTCACCGCCGGTTTTGAGTTTTCGGGTAATTTGTTTGTCGGCTTCGCTGGGTTGCAAGGTACCCGAAGGATGATTATGGACGAGAATAACAGCCACCGCTCCAATTTCTATCGCCGTTTTAAAAACCAAGCGTACATCGACGACTGTTCCGGTAATTCCACCTTTACTTAGCTGTGATTTCGACAGCACTTTATTGGCATTGTTTAGGTAAATAATCCAGAATTCTTCGTGCGAGAGTTCGCCTAGAATGGGCTGCATGATTTCGAAAATCGATTGGCTGGAAGTAACTTTAGAGCGTTCGACAATTTCTTCCGCCCGGCGTCTTCTGCCTAATTCCATTGCGGCTTGAATGGTGATTGCTTTCGCTTCACCAATTCCCTTAAAAGTCATCAATTTTGAAATGGATATTTTCCCGAGGGCGTTCAGGTTATTATCGACCCCGGAAAGAATTCGTTTGCTCAATGCAACGGCAGATTCGTTGCGGCTTCCGGAGCCAATCAATATGGCGATTAGTTCGGCATCGCTCAAAGCGGCTTTGCCTTTTAGCAGTAATTTTTCGCGGGGTTTGTCTTCTTCAGACCAACTGCGGATTGGGAAATAGGCGTTTTCAGACATCGGTATGGCGTTTAAAATGGAATGACGAAGATATGGAAAATTGTCGTTGGTTGTGTCTTCTCGAAAGAACGGGATGGCTTAGCCCGGATGGCAATGGAAAGCTTTTTGCAAAAGTGGTTTGGTTTTTCTTGTTGCCGAAACGCGACCAAAGGAAGCGCTTTCGGGAGCTTAGAAAACGAACCGATTTTGTATAAACTTGTAATGGACAGCCGGAACAGCTCCTGAAAAATAAGCTATACTAACTGATTAGTGTTTTTACCTCATCGAAATTTAAACCACCATAATTTCCGGAGCTCATCAGCAATAAAGCGACGCCTTCGGTATCGTATTTTAGATGAAAAAGATATTCCTTGAAAGCAGCAGGATTGGTATAAATAATCAGGTCTTTGCGGTTGAACGCCTTGCCTATTTGTTCGGCGGTTACTTCCTCAAGCTGCTTGATTTTTACCGCTTCAGGCGAATAAAACACCACCGCAACATCCGCTGCATCAAGTGCTCCTTCGTATTCTTTTAGAAATTCTGGGTTGAGGCTGCTATAGGTGTGAAGTTCAAGACACGCGATTAATTTCCTGTCCGGATATTGTTCTTTCACCGCTTTTGTCGTTGCCGCCACTTTGCTTGGTGAATGCGCAAAATCTTTATACGCGACGTTATTTTTATTCTCAGCAATTTTTTCCAAGCGCTTAGAAGCACCTTTAAACGAAGCGATGGCTTCATAAAAATCGGCTTCATCAACTCCCATATTTTGGCAGATCCATTTGGCACCAGCGAGGTTATTAAGGTTGTGCGCGCCGAATACTTCGATCGGCATATTCCCTTCGGGTGTTTGTAACAGCGTCATACCGTTTTCGACTTTATATTTCGGTGTAGTATACGGCAATTTCCGGATGGGGTTGGTCGCTGCTTCGGCAACACGTTTGACTTCGGCATCGTCTTCATTGTAAACTAAAATTCCGCCGTTGGTAATTAATTGGATGAAAATTTCGAATTGTTCGACATAATTTTCATAGGTTGGAAACACATTGATATGGTCCCAGGCAATTCCGGAAATCAATGCAATATTAGGATGATACAGGTGAAATTTTGGACGGCGGTCCATCGGTGAAGACAAATATTCGTCGCCTTCCAAAACAATAAAATCGTTTTCTTCGGTAAGATGCACCATGGTGTCGAAACCTTCGAGTTGGGCACCGACCATATAATCGACTTCAATAGTATGGAAATGCATCACATGCAGAATCATCGAAGTGATGGTTGTTTTTCCATGTGAACCTCCAATGACAACACGTGTTTTGTTTTTTGATTGCTCGTAGAGAAATTCTGGATAGGAATAGATTTTCAATCCCAATTCCTGTGCTTTGAGCAATTCGGGGTTATCGGCTTTGGCATGCATGCCTAATATGACCGCTTCAATATCGGTCGTGATTTTTTCGGGAAACCAGCCCATTGCTGTCGGCAATAGCCCTTTTTTTTCCAATCGTGTCCGGGAAGGTTCGAAAATAGCATCATCGCTGCCGGTAATCTCGACTCCTTTTTGATGCAAAGCCAAAGCAAGGTTGTGCATGGCACTTCCGCCAATCGCTATAAAATGTGTCCGCATTTACAATTTATTTTTTTCGTGATAGGATGCCAGAATTTGTTTTGCTTTTTCCGGCCGGTCCATTTTGTTTTTATATAAGTCTGCTAATTTTTGATAGGTCGTAAAGGAATTTCCAACGGCAATCGCCTTAATATACTGCGCCTCAGCCTTAGAATACTGCTTGAAATATTCTTCGATGTGTCCTTTTGACAAGTACCCATCTACCGGAGAAATTTTTAATAATTCATCTGAATAGGAATTCGCTTTCTTCTGGCTTCCGCCCACGATACTAGGAAGTTGAATGTAGATTTCTAAAAGTGCCCAGCGCGCACCAATGTGATTGGGATTGAGTAAGATGGTTTTTTCGAAAGCTGCTTTGATATCATTGATGGATAGCAAAGCAGTCACGGCATTGGAATCTTTGGCATGCATCGCCAACGCGCCACCATATTTATAACAATATTCTGCTTCTGTAGGCTTTAATTTTTGTAGTTTTTTATAGTATGGAATCGCTTTTTCCCAATGTTTCAAATGACATTCGATATCGCCTAAATATTCGATAGATTTTAGATCCCCTGGAGCGTCTTTCAGAGTACTCTCAAATTGAGTCTTAGCCAGCTCATATTGTTCTTTTTTAAAACTGATTTCCCCCTTTTCAAAAGACGATTGTCCCGATACGAGCACAGGAAAAAAAAACAATGCAAATTTTAAATAGTTCATGTTTAAAAATTGAATTTCAAAAGTAGTAAAATTAAGATTGAAATCAGAAAATAACTGCAATTGAATGCGTATAAAGCATCCGTAAAACGCACATAAATCCGATGAAATGATCCTGTTAAAATGATCGCAAAGCCTTATACTGCAAGGTTTTATAAGATAGTATTACTATTTCTTTTGAATACGCGCATTTCATCGATTTTTATGGCTAGTTAGCTGAGAAATTCCATTAGTTTCTTTTATAGAAATAAATTTGTACAGAAGATGCAAATTGATAAGGACATGATAAGACTTTACCCCAACTACGTACGAAGCATTTTAAAATTACGGTTTTCGAATAAATTTCGAATAATTTTATATACGCTTTTAGGTGCTTTTACAGCAAATATGACTACGGCTCAGGTCGTACAAAATTTCACAACATCTGGCAATTGGCTATGCCCTTTCGGAGTTACCAGCATTCAGGTTCAGGCTTGGGGTGCGGGCGGTGGCGGCGGTGGCGGCGGAGTTGGTTTGCAAGATGGCGGTGGCGGTGGCGGTGGTGGCGCTTATACGAACAACACCACTGTAGCCGTAACTTCTGGTTTAACCTATACTATTACTGTTGGAACTGCCGGAGCTGGTGGTGCATCGAATGCAAACGGTGCGGCTGGAACTATTTCTTCTGCTACTTTTGATGCCGTAACTGTTACTGCTAATGGCGGTGGCGGCGGTGTTCGGTTTTTAGGTGGCGCCAATGGCGGTGCTGGTGGTGCAGCTGGTACTTGGAGAGGTGGAAACGGAGGCCAAGGAGTGAACAGTACCCGAAGTGGTGGTGGTGGAGGTGG
>JBBRXW010000184.1:0-4908 GCA_038238295.1 Flavobacteriales bacterium
ATATAGCCACCATTAAGCAGGTAGAGGTTCCAACCCGTCCAAAAAGGCAGTTGTACAAAATTGATCGCGTTGAGTATTATACCAATCACAAAAGGGGAATAATCAATATAGTGTTGCAAAATTGACTGCTGCGTTTTTGGATGTTTGGCGCCGCTGTAAAAAATATACGCTAATACAAACATGAAGATGACCGAAAAACCTTCGATGATTCGCAGCAATTTTTTATTTTTCATTAAGCGGTCGGCGAAAATCAAGGTAAAATAAATCACAAAAACTTCTACTGAAATAACGCCAAGCAAAAATGGAATCACGCTGGCCGTGCCGGAATGCTGATAGATTTGATAGCCCACTACGTTCAAAAAGCCTAATGGAATCGAGCCCAAAAAGCTCACCAGAAAACCAACTCCTATGTTCTTTAGCGTTTTCATATTAGAAATTTACTATTTTTTTGCTTTGTTCCAAATGCTTCCGATATTCCTTCATCCCTACTTTATGCGCGAGATACGGCGCTCCGTTTTTATGATTGGCGACACTAATTTCGAACATATAGCGAATGTGTCTTATCAGTTCTTTCCAGCCAAAAAAAATGGAATGTTTTGGATCGTAAATGTGCGTGGGTTCGCTGGCAGCACCGTTTAATTCGACGATGGAGAAATTTTTTCCGTGTTCGAGTTCTTCGAGCGTAGTATACATTAAGTCGAGCCTGCCGAAATAAAATCCCGGAATCTGCAGACACATTTCATCGATCACAGCTGTTAATTCTGGTGTAATCCAGTGGCTGCCATCGATAAATTTTGCACCTCGGATGTGATTGCCATACGGCACCAAATTCTTTTGTTCATCTTTAGGCAAAACCTGCTGCAACTGATTGTCGTATTCTTTTTGTAACGCTTTCAATTGCATCTCAAACCGTGGATTTTTCAATAGCAATTCTTCAATCGTTGCAACGCCATCGCCAGTAACAATCAGGAATTCCTTGGCCACAATTCCGGTAATTTTTCCGTGTTTTTCGTGTGGATATCGAACATAGAAAACGCCGATTTCGTTCGGAAAAGGAATTAAATCCTGCACCAAATAATCGAAATTGGCTTTCGAATGATAGGTTTTCAATTCGGCTTCATCATGGATTTTCTTTACCGCGGAACCACGCAATCCAATATCGGGTTTGGCGATTAACGGATATTGTAATTCGGCTTCTTTGACAGTCTCCACAGCAGTTTCGAAAGCGGTTCCTTCTAGAATCAATTCCGTTTTGGGATAATAGTGTTGTGGAATAAGATTGTAGATCTGCTTCTTTGATTCCATGATGAAACCCCCGTTTTTGATTGTCGGATTGGATGCATTGAAAAAGAAAATACTTCTCGCCTTCAGCGCGTAATAGGCCCATAAAAAATAGATGGGAACATAGACGACATGCATCGGCCAATATTCCCAGTGGAGTACTTTATGGAGAAAAATCTTCAACGAATTATCGGTTTTGAATTATCAGTTATGAGTTTGTAATTTACGCTGCGTGAGGGATTGAGGCGGTATCCTTTTTTGTGTAAAACATCCTTCGACTGCGCTGAGGAGAATGACAAAAAAGATAAAGCCAAAAGCCCGACCCTTGAGGTCACGCCAAAAAATCAGACATGGATAAAGGTATTAGAAAAATCTTTTTGTGCAACTAAATCGTGATGCATCAACGTAATTTTATTTTTTTCGAGTACCGTTTGGGTGATACTCAGCGTCTTGAGTTTGTCGTTGCGGTTGATTACGAGTCCATTATTTTGATTGTCGGTTTCCGTATACCGGTGAAATTGGAGCATTTCGGATTCGGTGACTTTGGGTTTCGTATCTAAAAAAGTGGCAAACCATTGGGCACGCTGCTCGCGAATTTCTTTAGAATATAACGTTGCTGACGACCAAATGTGGTTTTCTGTTGCCTTTAAGAATGTAGTTTCTTTGCTGATGCCGTCCCATCGGAGTTGATGGAGTTGGTTGTTTTCGTATGAAACCAGCGTAAAAGGTTCGATGTTCTCGAGATCGATTTCAGACCAACTCTTCAAAACGGAAGGCGAAGCGATAAGGTCTAACACAATTAGGCCGCGGCTTTTCCGGTAGGGTGGATTCCATTGGTGTTTTTCGGACGCACCATTGAGTAGTACCAAAACATTTCCTTTATCATCTACGGCATACCAAGTTCCTCCTGCTTTCGGGTCTTTTGGGAAGAAGATTTTTCTACCTTTGATCTGGTAATTTCTGGGTTCGATGGCAGGCCGTGCTACCTGCTCATCGCGGTTGGAAGTAATGATGATTTTATTCCGCGAACAAACAAAACTTACTGTGCACATTGTTTTCGGTATTCGATGGTGGAACGCGCTACGCCGAAATTATCATCGACGGACAGGTGTTCCATTTGTATAACGGCCACTTTAATTAGCGCCTGATGGTGAATGCAGTGTTCGAGATTGTAGACCAATTCTCTGTAATAATTCGTATTGATGTGGATTTCTTCGCCTTCAATAGACTGCTGTAATTCGAGATCTTTATTGGGTTTATCGATTTGATTCAGCACCATTTCGATGGCTTTTTGAGCAGAATGGGTATCGGTCTGAATCGCATAATCGCGTTTTCTTTGATCGTAATTGATGGTTTGGGAATCGTATTGGGTGTCGAGGCATTGGAACATTTCGATGATGTGGCGCGAGTGTTCACCAATGGTTGCATTACTCAACCCATAACACGGATTCGTATAATCGGCATTCGAAAGCTGGGACAACAAATCCGACAACTCTTGCAGTGCTTTATGTATAGACGGAATCAGCATGGTTAGTGTGTTTTTAACATGATATACGAAATCAATTTAGACTTAGTTTTTCAGGTATGAAATTAAGAATTATATTTTAAATCGAAGTAAGTCCGGAATTTTATTTTTGTTTTCGAAAACTAAAAACGCGCAGCAAGTAAACGTGATGACCGCTAAAGCGAAGAGTTGGCCGCCGTCATTTTTGACTTCAATGCCAAGAATGAAAAGGTGTGAAACAATCGCGCCCACCATAGTTCCTAATCCCATCAGCGCTCCCAATAGCGTCGTGCGTGGAATCAGGATTAGAATCGATGCGATGAGTTCGACAACGCCAGAGCCGATTCTTCCGTATGGTTCAGCACCAAGCGTCGAGAAGATATAAACACTTTCTTCGGCGCCTGAGAATTTGAAATATAACGTTTGCAATAAGATTCCAGCGGCAACCAACTTGACAATCCAAATAAAGATGTTTCTCATGATTTTTTATTTAATTGTTTTTTTCCAATTGGTATCGGCTTTGGTTTTCAAACTAGATTCGTCTTTGTTCCAATCTTTTAAAGTATTGTTGAAATAAGCATTGTAAAATAAATACAATTTGTTGTCAACAATTTTAAACGCTTCTGGATTGATTTCTACTTTTTCTCCTTTGGCTCCCATCGCATAAGCGCACCAGCCCCCGTATTGTGGTTCGAAAGAAGCCGGTGCTTTTAAGAACGCCTCTTTATTAGCTTGCGTCGCAAAATTATAGGTCACACCTTCATAGGAAGCGGCGATTTCCTTTTTACCTTTTACGGCTTTATTTTGTTTGAAGTACGCTACGGGATCGTATCCCTGAATTGCGGTTTTGCTGGCCAGATTGAATTGCTCTTGGCGTTTTGTTGGACTTTGCCCATAGATTGTAACAGCGAATAGCGTTACGAACAGTAATAGAATTTGTTTTTTCATGATTCAATTTATTTTTTAGTTTTAATATTATCCCAATGATTATTCGCTTTTTGAATGCGTTCATCTTGTTCCTTGAGCCACATTTTTCTTACTTCCAAATTATAATTAAGATACAATTTATTATCAACAATCGTAAATGCTTCTGGCTGAATTGGCGCTTCATGACCTTCTGACATTCCATACGCACAATTGCCACCATATTGCGGTTCGTAAGCCGTTGGATTTTTAAGAAATAGTGCTTTGTTTCTTTCCGTAGAAAAACAATACGTTTTTCCGTTTTGAACTGAGGCAATAGCGTGGTTGCCTTTTACCGCTTTTGCTTCTTGAAAATACGCCACCGGGTCATATTCTTGTATAGCGATTTTACTTTTAGATTCACTTTGAGCCCAGCTAGCTACTGAAACAACGGCAAAGAACAGCATTACAATTTGTTTTTTCATTTTACTTTTTGGTATTGATTATACTTTGATAGGACAAATATAGTACGGGACAAAAAGTCGAAATGTCGGCTGTTTTACAAAAGAGGTTAAATAGTTAAATTATAATTTTGTAATATCCGGAATGAGGATTTCTTTTCGGTTGTAATGCAGCAGCCCTTTTGTTTCTAGTTCATGAAGTAATTGAGTTGCAGTCTGTCGCGAGGTACAAATAATTTGTGCCATATCATTTTGGGTCAGATAGTTTTCGATAGTGACTTGATTGCCATCGCGTTTCCCTTCATTCTCTGCCCAATCTTTCAGAAATTGGTGCAAACGGGTTTTGGCATCTTTGGAAACTAGATTGGAGTAGTTATTTTTGATGCGTTTCATTTTCAATCCAACGAACTTCGTATACGACAGCGCCAAACTTGGATTCCGCAACAATAAATTTTCAAAATCTGACATTAGGAAACTACAAATCGCCACTTCATCCGTCAACGCTTTGGCGTATTCATTCGATTCGCGGTCATTTTCTAAAGTCAATTCACCAAACAAATCGCCTTTCTGAATAATGTCTTTGATGGTTTCGTTCCCATCTTCATCGATCGAAACAATTTTGATGTTGCCTTTTTTCAGCAGAAAAATTCGCGGCACGTCGGAAGAAGAAAAATAAATGATATCGCCTTTCTTGGCTTTTTTAAAACCAGTAATAATGCACAATTGTCTAATCTGCGAAAAACTCAATACCCGAAACAA
>JBBRXW010000185.1:0-4905 GCA_038238295.1 Flavobacteriales bacterium
AGCGTCAGTCTTTATTACTCGGTAATGGTTAAAAAACTACTGCGTTCCCAAATGGAAATCGAGGATAAAAACAGCAACCTAATACTGGCCAACAAAGAATTGGATAAATTTGTTTACAGCGCTTCGCATGATTTGCGTTCGCCGATTACTTCTTTAAAAGGATTGGTTGAAATCTTAAAACTTGAAGATGATCCGGAACAAATCAGTGGGTATCTAAACTTAATAGAACAAGTGCTCATCAAGCAGGATCAATTCATCAGTGACATCATCGACTATTCGAGAAACAAAAAATCCGAAACCACAATCGAGCGGGTCAGTCTTGCTCAAATTATTGATGATGCGATTGTCCAGCATCAGTATATAGAAAAAGCAGCTCAGATTACCATTGAAAAAAACATTACTATTGATCCAATTTATAGCGATACGCTCCGCCTAAAAATCATCCTCAACAACCTATTCTCCAATGCAATTAAGTATGCCGACTTCCAAAAGGCCAAACCTTACATTCTTATCACAACCTCCGCTTCGGACCAAAGCTATGTGATCTCAGTCGAAGACAACGGCATTGGCATCAACAGTGATTTCCAGAGCCGGATTTTCGATATGTTTTTTGTCACCAACAGCAATAAAGGAACCGGATTGGGGTTATACATAGTCAAAGAAGCCGTTGAAAACCTACACGGAACGATTGAAGTTAGTTCAGAATTGGGCATTGGCACCACCTTTACCGTCACAATACCGCAACACCATGAAGCCTAAATATATCTTTCTGTTGATTGAAGACAATGCCATCGACCAGATCGTTACCAGCAAGTTGCTCAAAAGTATTGATGGGGTGAAGGAAGTCAATATTGTCAATAACGGAAAAGAAGGAATCCAATGGCTCAGCAGTCATCCGCTTGCGGAAAAAGAGTCGCTAATTATCCTGACCGATATCAAAATGCCCGAAATGGATGGTTTTGGTTTCCTTGAGGCTTTCGAAAAATTAGACACCGGTCTACAAAAGCAAACGCAGATTTATATCCTTTCCTCGACATTGAATGCTGATGAAATTACCCGTGGCAACAACAACCGATACGTAAAGAAAATGCTGAGCAAGCCCTTTCCATATAAGGAATTTAGCCAGCTGCTATACCCTAAAGAATGCTAAGCAGAAAGAAGAAATACATCCTCATCAAAGTCGTCAGCCTGTTCTCAGTCGTCCGGGGCTATAACATTCCGATTATTATTGTGGCGCAATACCTTTCTGCCATTTTTATTCTGGCGCCGGAAAAAGGGGCGTTGCACATCCTGCTCGATTGCAATCTTTTTATATTAGTACTAGCTTCGAGTCTGACAATTGCTTCGGGTTATATCATCAATAATTTCTACGATAGCAAAAAAGACCTGATCAACCGGCCGAACAAATCGAAACTCGACCGGCTCGTCAGCCAGAAAACCAAACTACAGGTTTATTTTAGCCTTAACTTTTTTGTCGCTTTAATTGCTTGTTTCGTTTCATTTCGCGCCGTGTTGTTTTTCTCGGTATACATTTTCCTGATTTGGTTCTACTCGCACAAAATCAAAAAGTACACAATGATCGGCAATCTGATGGCGGCTTTCCTCGCCGTCTTGCCTTTTTTTGGAATTTTACTGTATTATAAGAATTTTTATGAAGTCATCTTTTTCCATGCCTCATTTTTGTTTCTGTTGCTGCTAGTTCGCGAGATGATCAAGGATTTAGAGAACATCAAAGGCGATCTCGCCAATGGCTATCAAACCATTCCGATTGTGCATGGCGAAACTACTTCCAAAAAAATTATCTTGGTTTTATTGGTGTTGACAGTTATTCCGGTCTACTTTCTTGTCAACATTTTCGATGTCGGCTATATGGATATATATTTCTACGCCGGATTTATCCTGATGATCCTGTTTGGAATCCGCCTTTGGAAAGCCGAAACCCGTGAACACTATCTATTGCTGCACAACCTGTTGAAGGTATTGATTGTCGCCGGCGTTTTCTGCATTATCCTAATCAATCCGAGCGTGTTGTGGCACGGCAAAAAACTGCTGATGAAGATATAATTTTTCAGTAGCTATTCCTGCTGTCCGCTATATCTTTTTTGCTTGTCAACCTGACTGCAGTGGAAGCAAATTCTATAAGCAAAAAAGGATGCCGCTTCCATCAGGGCTAGGCAGAATGGCATTGGAAAGTATGTTTGTTCTTTTCGAAAACCCTAGCCCCGATAGCAACGAAAATCCTTTTGTGTTGGGTTTCCACACAAAAGATTGTAGTGTATAGCGGGAATAGCTCCTGAAAGCAACCATAAAAAAGCCTATCTTTGCGCAAAATTAAGCAGTTATGAATAACAAGGAAGGCAATAACAAACGAAGCAGTTCCCGACCGAGTTCGAACAAACCGAAGCCAGCGATGGCGAAGCGGGCACAAGGACCAAAGAAAGTCAAACCAGCCGCCAAAGTTGCGGAAGCCGATAGCGACAAACCGGTCAAAAAACCGAATCAAGCGCCGAAAAAACCAAAAAATTCCGACGAAATCCGTTTGAATAAATACATTTCCAACTCTGGAGTTTGCTCGCGTCGTGATGCGGACATCTACATCCAATCGGGGAACGTGAAAGTCAATGGCATTCCAGTGACTGAAATGGGCTATATGGTAAAACCGGGCGATGTCGTTAATTTTGACGGTGCAACGCTGACTCCTGAAAAGAAAGAATATATTCTGTTGAATAAACCTAAAAATTTCACGACCGCTTTAGATGAAGGTCAAGAAATGCGCAATGTACTCGAATTGGTGCGCGGTGCTACGAACGCCAAAATCGCGGCTATCGGAAGAATGGATAAGAACACGACCGGGCTGTTGTTGTTTACGAACGATACCGACATGATCCGGAAGTTTAGTTTACCAAACCAGAAATCTTCTAAGATTTATCAGGTTTCTTTGGATAAAAACCTGAAGTATGAAGACCTAGAAAAAATCTCCGCTGGTGTTACGTTAGACGGTCACCGACTTTTTGTAGAGGAAGTTAGTTATATTGAAGACCAGCCGAAAACAGAAGTTGGATTGAAATTGCGTACGTCGAATGTGAAAGTCGTGCGTGCGATTTTCGAACATTTTAAGTACGATGTATTGCGCATCGATCGGGTGGCTTTTGCCGGACTGACTAAGAAAAACTTGCCTCGAGGTAATTGGCGAGTGCTGACGGAACAGGAAATCATTAATTTGAAAAACGCATAATTCAAAAAAATACTGCCACGAATTTACGAGTGTTACTAAAAATAATTCGTGAATTCGTGGCTTTTTTATTTTACAGCAACTATGGAAGTAAACCAAAACTTATCGATCGCGCACAAATGGTTCGATGCCTTCAATAACCACGACCTCGATTCGCTGTTGTCTTTATATGATGACGAAGCGGAGCATTTCAGTCCAAAACTGAAAATAAAAAAACCAGAAACCAACGGACTCGTAAAAGGCACACAAGCTTTGCACGAGTGGTGGGAAAGTTCTTTTGAGAGCTTGCCGACTTTACAATACAGGGTGACTTCACTTACGGCGAATGCCGACCGTGTTTTCATGGAATATGTCCGGAATGTCGCCGGTGAACAGGACATGTTAGTAGCTGAAGTCTTAGAAATTAAAGACGGAAAGATTGTCTTCTCGAGAGTTTACCACGGATAAATAAAAAAGCCTTTCTTTTCAGAAAGGCTTTTTTGTGCGGGTAATAGGACTCGAACCTACACGCCTTGCGGCACCAGATCCTAAGTCTGGCATGTCTACCAATTTCACCATACCCGCGGCGTTTGTGGGTGCAAATATAAACATAAGTTCTTAGTTACAAAGGAAATTTTTCAAAATTTATTTCCGCTCTTTTTTGTACTTTTGAAATTATAAAAATCTTCAAAACCTTATGGACACTATAAAATCCTATGTGCAGCAGCACAAAGACCGTTTTATCAATGAATTAATCGAGCTGCTTAAAATTCCTTCCGTTAGTGCCGATTCAGCGTATTCCCAGGATGTTATCGATACCGCAGCAGCCGTAAAAACCAGCCTCGAAAAAGCAGGATGTGACTTCGTAGAAATCTGCGATACGCCGGGCTACCCGATTGTCTATGGCGAGAAAACCATCGACAAAAACCTGCCGACTGTTTTGGTCTACGGGCATTACGATGTGCAACCGCCCGATCCGATAGATTTATGGACTTCACCGCCTTTCGAGCCAGTCATCAAAACCACCGATATTCATCCCGAAGGGGCCATCTTTGCCCGCGGTTCCTGCGATGACAAAGGTCAGATGTATATGCACGTCAAGGCGTTGGAATATATGGTGCAATCGAACACGTTGCCGTGTAATGTCAAATTTATGATCGAAGGCGAAGAAGAAGTTGGTTCAAAAAGCTTAAGCTGGTTTGTTGAACGGAACCAGGAAAAACTCAAAAATGATGTGATATTGATTTCCGACACTGGAATGATTTCCAATCAACAACCATCGATTACTACAGGATTAAGAGGATTGAGCTACGTAGAAGTAGAAGTCACCGGGCCGAACCGCGACCTGCATTCCGGATTATACGGCGGTGCCGTGGCGAATCCCATCAACCTCCTGGCGAAAATGATTGCGTCGTTGCACGACGAGAATAACCACATTACTATTCCGGGTTTTTACGATAAGGTCGAAGAACTGACTCCTGCCGAAAGAGCCGAGATGGCCAAAGCGCCGTTCAGTCTTGAGAATTATAAAAAGGCATTAGACCTCTATGATATTTATGGTGAAAAAGGCTATGTCACCAACGAAAGGAACTCGATTCGCCCTACCTTAGACGTTAATGGAATTTGGGGTGGCTATACCGGAGAAGGTGCGAAAACCGTTATTGCAAGCAAAGCGTTCGCAAAAATCTCCATGC
>JBBRXW010000186.1:0-4898 GCA_038238295.1 Flavobacteriales bacterium
GATGCTGCCGCTAAAAAAGATCCTAAAGTTGATCATACACTAAGCAAGCACAAACATAAAACGATATTAACTCGTGCTGAATCGGAAGTACGATTGGCGAATGCCAGCTTGGTCGTAGAAGGGGCGAATCTGAAACGAAACGAATACGGAAGCAAACTTTTCGCAGATTTCTTTTTCTTTATTACAGGTTTCCACGGATTCCACGTATTTTCCGGGGTACTAATCAATGTAATTATTTTCTTCAACGTGCTTTTAGGTACTTATGACAAAAGAAGAACGTACGAAATGGTTGAAAAAGTTGGACTTTATTGGCACTTCGTTGATTTAGTTTGGGTATTTGTATTTACATTCTTCTACTTAGTTTAATTTTTTAAAGTAATTATTATGTCTCACGAACACGTTTCTAATACAAAAAGAATTTGGTTGGTTTTTGCCTTACTGTCAGTAGTCACTACAGTGGAGGTATTCCTTGGAATTGTTAAGCCAGACGTTTTGCACCTGCATAATTTCCTTAGCATGAATTTGCTTAACTGGATATTCATCATCTTGACCATCTTTAAAGCCTACTATATTGTCTGGGCATTTATGCACATGGAAGGAGAAAAAGCAAGCCTACGTTGGACCGTTGTTTCTCCGGTAATATTCTTAGTATTGTATTTACTTTTCATTCTTTTAGTGGAAGCTGATTATGTTTTCGAAGTATTTAAAAATGCTACCATTAAATGGAATTTTTAACACCATATTAATTCACAAAAAGGGTACGCATTGCGTGCCTTTTTTTATTTTTGTACCTGATTAACTTGTTCTATAAATGAAAAAAAAATTCGTTTTATTTTTCCTTTTTATATTCCCTATTGTAGCGTATCTTTTTTTCGCGACAGGAGTCAATCATTATACAAAATTACCGATACTGACACCGAAGCTTTCTGATATTGGAAATTGGCATTCGCTAGACAATCAAAAAGTGTCGCTGACGGATAAGATTACGATTCTTGGTTTTTCAGGGGAAGCTATTCTCAAGAATCGGGGCAACCTATCCAACTTGAATGAGAAGATTTATAAAGAATTTTATAAATTCAGGGATTTGCAGTTTGTAATGATTTGTCCTACCGGAACAGAAGGGGATATCAGACAGATTACCGACGCGCTAAAAGCTTCCACAGATATGTCGAAATGGTATTTTGTCTTTGCACCAAAAGCCGAGATTCAAAATTATTTCATGCAATTGAAATTAAAGAAAGACATACTCAATGCCGATTACGGTTCTTCAAAAGTATACATCATCGATAAGGAAAGAAATCTGCGTGGCCGTAAAGTCAATAGCAAAAAAGAATACAAAGAAGGCTATGATACTTTTCATATGTCGGAATTGTATAATGAAATGACCGACGATGTCAAAATCATCCTTTATGATTACCGTGCAGCATTGAAAAAAAACCATAACGCTACTAAAGAATTATTACCTGAATAAAAAACACAATGAAAAATAAATCCTATATCGGTATTTCCTTTATCATCTTACTATTCGGAATTTATGCTGTCCCGAAAATTATCTCTCGTATTCAAAACGGCGATGTTGTCAAAGGGGAGCGCCTCGACAAGGTTTCAAACAACGAAGCCGCTAACGTCAAATTATTGAAAATAGGGCCGGCTCCAAAATTCGAACTGACCGATCAAAACAACAAAAAGATTACCGAAGCGGATTATAAAGGAAAAGTGTATGTTTTAGAATTTTTCTTTTCGACCTGCCCATCGATTTGCCCTAAAATGAACCGCAACATGGTCGATATCCAAAACCAGTTTTTCGGAAATCCCAATTTTGGAATCGCTTCGATTTCTATAGATCCCGAACACGACACCGCTGAAGTTTTAAAAGCGCATGCAGAAGTATTGGGTGCGAAATCCTCGAACTGGCACTTCCTTACTGGCGACAAGAAATATATATACAATCTGGCCAACAAAGGATTCAATCTTTATGCCGGTGAAAACAGTAAAGTAAATGGGGGTTTCGAGCATTCCGGTTTATTTGCTTTAATCGATAAAAACGGCAACATCCGCTGCCGCAAAGACGACTATGGCAACCCGATTTTATATTATGACGGAATAGAAAAAGAAGGTGTCAAAGCCATTCAACAGGATATAGCAATTTTATTAAGAGAATAATGGAAAACGATTTTATGCAAACTGAAGCAGCCGAAAGTGCAACACTAGAAAGCAATGCTATAGAAAAAAAGTTCAGCAAATTTATAGTGATAGTTTCTATTGTCATTCCAGTGGTAGTGGCCATTTTGTTTAGTGTTAAATTGCAGGATTTTGGAATCAAAGTTGAGCCGCTTTCGTTCCTTCCACCGATTTATGCGACCATCAATGGTATCACCGCCATCGTATTGATTATCGGAGTTCGCGCCATCAAAAAAGGAAAAAGAATACTACACGAGCGTTTGATGACGACAGCGATTGCGCTTTCGGTATTGTTCCTGATAATGTATGTGGCCTATCACATGACCTCTGATGCGACCAAATTCGGAGGCGTCGGAATAATCCGTCCGGTTTATTTCTTTCTATTGATTTCACACATAGTATTGTCAGTAGCGGTTATTCCGTTGGTGTTGGTGAGCTATGTGCGAGCATTGGCGGAACGTTTTGATCGCCATAAAAAGATTGCGAAGATTACCTTTCCAATCTGGCTATATGTTGCCGTTACTGGTGTGATTGTTTATCTGATGATTTCACCGTACTATGTACAGTAAAAAAGATACAATACAAAAAGTAAAAGGCAAAAGTATCAGAGCTATTGCCTACATAACGCTGATTACTTTTCTCTTTTCAATTTCTTCACAAGCGCAATGTGCCATGTGCCGCGCTGCTTTAGAAGGAGAAGGAAATACAAAGAAAGCAGCAGCGGTCAATGATGGAATTGTCTACCTGATGATTATTCCGTATGTTTTGGTCGCAACTATTGGATTCATTATCTACAGAATGTATCAGAAAAAACGTCAATAGCCATCTACGGAAACGGCAACATCTCCATTGACTTTGATCAACGCAATGATCGCTTTATTGGTCAACTGTATCCGCTGAAACTGAATCTCCTTTAAAGTTCCATTGACAAAAACGCCCGGCAAAGGCGAATAATTTTTCAGGTATTTTTGCATACTTGATTTGGCTTCATCAAGATTTGGCTGAATCGAATACCGGCAGCTTTCCTGAATTTTCCGTAGCATATAACTTTGTGCCAGCCAGTTCGCGGTCTTAATCAATTTGCTTTTGGTATCAATAACATAATCGAGTTTGTCGAAATAAATCTCTTTGGTAGCTTCATTATATTGCGGAAATCCAGCAAGATAAATCCGACCGTTCACACTTCCCAACACATCAAGGGCAATAATCATTTTTCCTTGTTTGTGCCAGAGCATCACATTCTGTACAGTAATTTTTTTGCTTCCCGAGCCGAGTTCTTGTCCCACAAAATTCTTCGTCATGATTCTCGATGCATCCTCATATTTCGAAACAGCAACGATATTCGCCGTGATGTGTTCAGGCATTTTCGACACCGGTTTCAACACAATCTTATTGCGATCGAATTGACTCTGTGGTTGTTGTCCAACGAGAGTTTCCATCGTGCATTTCAATCCCATTTCAAATACCACCGATGCTTTCTGAAGCCTGGCATCTGTAGTATATAATTCTAATGGAACGATGCGCAGCCAACTTTGAAAATTCTCATTCATTTGAAAAGGCGTACATATTTTTTCCAAAGCATCGAGAACATTCGGCTTAAAGTCTATTGATTTTGCAATCGATTCATCAATGCGTTTTTCGATTTTCGATTTTAAAAGGCGCACCGTCGGATTGATTAGGTACGTAATTGGAATCGCTTTTCCTAAAACGGTGACCGATGGACTTTCATTCCAGTCGAGCGATTGCAATTCAGTATGGGTATTGAGTTTCCAGTTGGTCAAACCAACATCGCTCAGCAAAGTTACCGTACCATTAAAATTAAATTCTTTAGTATTGTATAAAGAAATGCCTAATTTGCTGGTGCCAATGCGATATCTGACAAAGGCTTTTAATGGAAAAACGGTTTTAATTTTTCCGTCTAAATTTTCGAGAGTGATGGGCGCCAATTTCCAGATTTTCACTTCATAGTTATCATCTTCGATGTTGTTGTCTTCATAAATCAAACCCGTCAGCGCTTTGTTGGTTTGGTTTTCGATGTCTTTTAATTTTATTTGTATGGGCAAATTAATATACGAAACCGCATTATCATAGACCAATGGCGAAGCATCATCCGCTTCCGGCTTTAGCGCGGCAATCTTCTGGGTGGCATCGCAACTGATGAAAAGTGCGAGGATACTATTGAATAAAAGAAACGAACGGAGAGAAAGCATTTTTTCGAATTAATTGTTGTAAAAATAGTCAAACCCATTTTATTTAGCGGAGAACTGTAACAAAAAATATAGCTTCCAGTCTAACCCGTTTTACTTGAATGCTCCGGCAGATTTGGATTTAATTTCATTTTCATTCAAAAAAAATTGCAAAATATAATTGAATCAGAATTAAAATAGTGTGATACCTTTGTAACACTTTTATTTAAAAAGCATGAAAAAAATAGTTGGTGTTTTCTTTTTGATCCTTGGATTGGCTGCAAATGCACAATCTAAAAAATGGACGTTGGAAGAATGTGTGCAGTATGCTCTGGAACACAATATCACAATCAAGCAAACCGATTTGGATACGAAGCTGGCACAGATTGAAAAAAATGCAGCTTTCGGGAATTTTCTTCCGAATGTCAATGCATCCGCTTCACATTCTTGGAACATAGGTTTGAACCAGAACATCACCACCGGTTTACTCGAAAACCAAACGACTCAATTTACGTCCGCGGGCTTGAATGC
>JBBRXW010000187.1:0-4889 GCA_038238295.1 Flavobacteriales bacterium
ATGATGGCAGTATCGTTTCATTAAATACCATTTATCTTTATAAGGTAGCCTCGCTCTTTGGTTCTCATTCCATAAAAAATCCAATCCATCAAATGACGACTGCACCTTTAATTGATACTTTTTTTCCGTTTGGAATGCCGGAATGATCTTATCTTTTATAACTGCCACCTGATATGTGTCCTTATCATTCAATCGGTAAAATTGCTGCAATTTTCCGGTACGGAAGCCCAAAAAATCATAAATCCCTAGTGTTTTTGGTGCAATCCCACAGGCTGAAAATGTTCTTCCCTGACTATTGTCATTGATATATTCCAAAATCTGAACTCCCAAAACCGGATTCGTTGTTTTCAACACTTTCCATAGTGAACCCCAGACATCGCTCCCTTTTAGTTTATCAGAATTCTTAATAAATCCACAAACGCCGGCCAATTCTTTGCTGCTGGTATCTCTCGCGATGGCGAAATTAATGCGTTCCTCATACTGATATTCATAAAGGAAAAAATCACGGTGCTGTGCCAAAACATGCTGTTCCTTCCAATGGTTTTTGATGAAGTTCATGATGTCCTTCGTATCCGCTGCCACAGCAAATCGTATCTCGTGGTCGCTCATAGTTTGGAAAGAATGCTGTCTATGATTTCACCCACATTTTTCCAGCTTTGAATTTCAGAAGAAATAAACCGAATGTTGAATTTTTTTCCGATTTCCACTACTAAGTGAAAATGCGTCAAGGAATCCCAATTGTCGATATCTAATGCGGTCGTTGCCTCGGTGAGCGTTACTTGATCCAAGTCGAAAACCTCGATAAATACTTCCTGCAGTTGCTGCAATACTTCTTCTCTGCTCATTATTCTTATTTTAATTTAATAAAAGCGGCGTACATCACCGGCACTTTATATTTTGCGGCTTCTTTTTCAGTCATCTTTTCTGAAATCACGATTTTTTCCTCGATGATTTCAAAACCAGCCTCATCAAACAGCGTTCTGATTTCGCTCGCATCAGAGAACAAATAAATGTGATCGATCATTGGCGCATTGATTGGCGTCGTGATATAACAAACCCCATTTTTTGTTAGCAAATTTGCAATTTTTTTCAATAATTCCAGCGGATTCTCAACATGTTCGAGCACTTCACCCATGGTGATGAAATCGTATTTTTCATCTCCAGAAAAATCAAAAATATTCTTCAGATAATAATTAATCTGTTCCGAATCGATAATTCCTTTGGCTAAATCTAATGAACTCTGACTGATATCTACCAAATCAAATTGCTTGGTTTCCGGCAGTAAAAGTAAGGCTTCAAAGATATACAATCCGTGGCCGCCGCCAATTTCAAGATATTTATTTTGGGAAGAAAAGTACTTTTTTAAATTTTGTATAAAAAATAGGATTCTTTCATATTGGTCAAACCATAAAAACTGTGCTAAAACCAATCCGTGCATGTGGTAGGTCATGATTTCCGGGTTGCCGTAGATTCTTTTTTCAACCGCATCAAAAGAAGAATTTGAATAATTCCCACTCATCATAAACTGAAATCGTTCTTCCAACATATCGTCAATCATATGAAGGTAACATTGAATGCCGAAATCTAGATTACTATTATTTTTCTTTAAATAAACAATGTATTTATCGAAGAAAACATTGGCCAAATTCTGGTAATCGCCACCTAGTCTGTTAAGATGGGAAGTGAGTTTGTGTGCATGTTCCGGGTTTTTCTCTTTTATTTTTTGCAGGATGCGGTCGAGTGCTGTTGGCATGCGGTGGTTTTCAATTTTTGGACAATATAGTAATTTTGGCTATGTGGATGGTGTTGAAACTATCAATTTATTTCATAAAATTCTTCCCGCCGACCACATCGTTGCAATCGAACCGATGCAGTAAAAATGGATGATCTACGCTGGTATTCGTTCCTCGGATTGCCGTAAAACCAAGTTTATATCCTGTCTCTTTGGCAATTTCTGCCACTTCAGCAGTGCAGGCCTCGGCAGTTCCGTATGGATAAGTTACCATATCGATGGGACAATCCGTCCATTTTTCAAAAAATGATTTCGAATGTTCCAGTTCAAAGTGAATTTGATTTCTTTCGAGCAATCCAATCGGATAATGGTGGTGCGTATGGCTTCCGAGATAGCTTCTTTGCGCCAAATCTCTGATCTGATTTTCGGTCATATATAGCGAAGCCACCATTTCTTTTTCATCAAAATATTTCACAAAAATCGCCTGAATCATTTTCTCCTGCACCTCGAAAGACATCTTAAAATTTAACAGGTATTTCAGCGCGGCGCTTTCTGCGTCATCATAGCGATAGATGGTTTGGGCATGCACTTTATCCGATGAAGAAAGCGGTTTCATTTCTGTTTTGGAAAGAATTTCCAACAGCAACGCCGGCGACAAAATCGAACGCAACAAATGAATTTTATGTACGGTGCTGACTTTTTTCTCTTCATAATTGATAGAGTTAGCAAAGAAAACGGCAGGAAAATTAAGTTGATCGAGAATCGGCAAAGCGAAATCATATTGCTCTTTCAATCCATCATCAAAAGTGATTAAGATAAAATTATCTTTCGAGTTTAAAATCGTTTGATAACCTGCTGCCAATTCCTTTGGATGAATACAATCCCCTTCATTTTTGAGCAATTTCAATTGTGATGCAAAGGCTTGAGGAGTCACGCCGAATATGCTGGGAAATGGCGCATTAAAATCAGGTCGGATATAATGATAATTGCTGATGGTAAGCATATTATTGATTTAAATGGCGAAGGTGAATGGGAGCAAAATGTTGGTTCAAAAGTATCGTTGTAAATGCTTCTGCTCCTTTATTATTGAGGTGCCCGCAGGATGAAAACAAACTATCCTGCGGAATGGCTGCGGTATAATCATAAAGTTCGGGAAGGCGTTGTTTCAATTTTTTAAAGTAATCATTCGATGCCGCTTCAACACAAATTGGAGACATAAATGAAATCAATCGGGTATTATGTGATTGGCATATGACCCTAATTTCGTTATAATATTGATTTGAAACCACCCTTTTTTCCTTCAGATGAAGTCCTTGTTTTCCTGTTAACTTCCCTGATAAAGGCACATAACCATCGGTAGCAATAGTTTTCGATTTCTTTTTAAGCAACGTCATGATAATTTCCCGCATACCAATTTTAGCATCATTAGTGCAATATCTATAAAATGGGACATATTTCATCGCAAAACTATTCTTAGTATTGGCTGCATAGTGTTGGTAAATGGTATTGTTGCTGGCAATATAGGGAATAAAAAGTGCTTGGACACCGACTGCGGGTTCTTCCGTAATGAAGTTCAAATCGAGTTGCAACAAGACCGTCGTCGCGGTATTTCCTTTTTCAAAAAAAAGTTTTAGCAACAAGCTATTCTCACACAAATTGCTACCACTCATCCCTAAATTGTAGGCTGTCAATCCCTGAGCTTCAAACAATTTTGAAACGACGTGGTTTTCTGCTCTCGATGAACCGATGATAATGGCGTCGTAGTGTTTTGGGGGGCTATTCAGCACCAGTTGCACTTTGCTTCGAACTTGGGAATGGTTATAAATTGAAGTATAAACCCAATCAAGTGCGTACATCAAAATCAATGTGATAGAGAGTAGTACTAGAATATAGCGGAGGAATTTTTTCATTAAAATTGAAAATAAATAAAATCGCTGGCTTCAGAATAAACTCCAAAAACCAAAATAAAAAGTATAATGACAATCAATCTTAACGGTTGAAATTTACCAAAAAAGGGATGCTCGTATTCTCTTGATATCCATTCCAGAAAAATGAAAAAAGCTAACAATCCTAACAATTCAATGGTGTAACGCTCGATATCTAGGTATTGTATTTTGCCTGTGAAACTGAACTCAAACAACCTCTTAATATAATCAAATGCTTTTGAAATTGTTTCAGATCGGAAAAATATCCATGCAAACGTGGTGATTGAAAACGTTACTAAGATGCTTATAAACTCTTTAGTCGATGGTAGTTTTTTCCCTTTCGCAATTGTTTCAATATGATCTCTGTTACTTTTTGTCAGTAACAATGGTAGAAAATAGAAGGCATTCAAGGCACCCCAAAAAACGAATGTCCAGTTAGCGCCATGCCAGAATCCGCTGACGATAAAAATAATGAAGGTATTTCGTATTTTCGATGGCAAACCGCCTTTGCTGCCGCCTAACGGAATGTATACATAATCCCGGAACCATGACGATAAGGAAATGTGCCACCGGCGCCAAAACTCAGCAATATCCCTAGAAAAATACGGAAAATTGAAATTCCGCAGTAAGTCGATTCCGAACAATTTTGATGCGCCTAAAGCAATATCAGAATATCCGCTAAAGTCGCCATAAATCTGAAACGAAAAGTAGAATGCGCCCAATACCAACGACAGCGAATTCATTTGCTCGTAATGATTGAATATCTCATTCGCATATTGTGCACAACTATCGGCAATGACCATTTTTTTAAACAAACCCCAGACAATCTGATGCACACCATCGATGGCTTTGTCTGAATTGAAAACCCTTTTTTGTTTAATCTGCGGCAATAAATGTGTCGCCCTCTCAATCGGTCCTGCGACCAACAATGGAAAATAACTTACGAAAAGCGAATAGGTAATGATGTTCTTTTCCGGTTCGATTCGGTTTTTATAAATATCGATGACATAAGACAACCCGTGAAAAGTATAAAATGAAATTCCAACTGGCAAGATTACCTGCAATGTCCAGAAATTGGGATGAAAACCAACATTTTCGAGTGCTTGTGCAAATGAAGCCGCAAAGAAATTGTAGTATTTGAAGATTCCCAAAAACCCTAAATTAACCGATATACTCAACCAGAACCAAAACTTTTTATGCTTTTGATGTTTCGCTTCGTGCATTTTTATCCC
>JBBRXW010000188.1:0-4876 GCA_038238295.1 Flavobacteriales bacterium
ACGGATATCGGGATTGATTGGCAATTCTCGCACTTTAGCAGGCATTACAGCACGAACTCTTGCCATTATATTTTTTGTTTTTGGATTAAATATTCCTTCGGCTATAGTATTGTTTAGCGAAACTAAAACACGCTCGCAATCCGGATTATAATCTAAAGCTACAAGAACCCTATGTTCATAGGATTGCCAGGAAAGTTTATAAGGTGTGATTTTCGTAATCATCCGTTTTTAGAATTGATTTCGATCAAACCTACTCTAAAAAACTAATACAAAACATCCCTACAAATGGGGATTTTTGCAATAAATTGGATGCCTTAAAAACAAAAAAAACCGATGTCGGTTTTCAATACCGCCATCGGGCTAATTTAACATTACACTAACAACAATAATTCTACTGTCGAAATTGCAATTTTGTATGAATATACTATTTTTTATTTTTTGGTGTAGTGCTCTTAGATGCCGAAGCAGTTTTTGCTTTAGCAGTTGCTGGCTTTGTTGCTTTGGCAGTCTCTGCGGCAGTTGTTTTTGTTGGTTTTGCTGCAGCTGCTTTCGATGTTGAAGTTGTCTTAGGAGCAGTTGCAGTTTTTGCTGTTTTGGACTCCTTAGAAGCAGAGGCTGTTGCTTTGGGTGCTTTTGCAGTCTTTGAAGCAGGCGTCTTTGTAGTCTTCGAAGCAGGAGTTTTAGTAGTCTTTACTGTTTTTGGTTTTTTAGTGGTATCTGATTCTTCTTTTGAATCTCCAAAGCCAAGAAAATTTTCGATTGATTTAATGATATCAGTCATAATAAATAGTTTAAATTAAAAGATTAATGTTTAGTTCATTACAAAGTTGCTACATTCTGATGGCAATATTTTATACATTTTAACAGATATTTTATATAATTATGATAAATAAAACAATTAAACTGTTTATAAAGTCTATAGTTTATGATTTGTAAAACCTATGAAGCTTTTAATTTCCTACAAACCAATAATAGTCAGAAATATAAAATTAAAAAGCCGGTTTATATAAAATACAAACCGGCTTTTCAAACCAAAAACCATTATATAACCCCTAATTAACTCACAATTTTGAAATGCTTTAAAGCACTAATTTTTTAATCCTAATAATACTTACTGTTTTTTTTATTTCGGAAAGTTGATTTTCAATAATAGTGCGAATACTATTGGAAAGACCTTTCAATTCTAAAGCAGCATTAAATTTAGATATCACCGCTTCTTCTCCACGGATACATGCATTAATGATATCATCCTCGTCACCGGAAACCAATACAGGTTCTAAATCGGTCCATGTTTTCTGCCAAGATACCAGTGTGTCCTGCGTATAATTTACTTCAGGAACGGCTTTTTGAAGCTCATCCTGTAATTGTTCGATGTAGAAATTTCTTTCGCGGGAATATTCCAAAAAACTCTCTTTCAAATCCTGACTCTCGACAAAAACCGAAGCATTATGAAAACCCACTCTCCCATCGTCTAAGACGAATGTCAATTCCTGCAACGTCGTACTTGTATTTTGATTAATCTTTTCCATAGCAAATAGAATTTTAAAATAGTAGTAAAACCTTCCTTACAAAGATGGCTCAGTTGCTTTTATAATGACTTATAGAATTTTCGGAATTATTTATAGAATTGTATCTGAGGAAACAACATGACCAAGCATCAATTGAAATACTAAAGTGAACGAAATAAAACCTATTGATTATACAGGAAGATAAATATAAAAGGTAGCCCCTTTACCAGACTCGCTTTCAGCTACAATATAGCCTTTATGGTTCTCGACAATTTTTTTACAAATAGCAAGACCGATTCCCGTACCTGAGTATTCACTTTGGTCATGAAGACGGTGGAACAGTGTGAATATATTTTCAGCATAATCTTGCTTAAAACCAATCCCATTATCAGCGATAGCGATTTTATAAAACTTTTTTGCACTTGTCGCTAGGTGATCAGGAACCGAATCCCCGGAAACAATTTTGGTAGTGATTACAATCCTGACCGGTTCGTTGGGATTAGAATACTTTAAAGAATTTCCTATAATATTATCAAAAACCTGTTGCAGCTGAAATGGGATTCCATAGAGCGTAGGCAATACATTCGATTGTATAACTGCCTTTTTTGCGTCGATGGTTTCTGCCATTTCCGCTTTAGTATTTTCTAAAATTTCATTCAGATTGGTTTTTTCAAACACTTTGTTGGCTTTATTGGTTCGCGAGAAAAGCAAGAGATCATCAATTAATTTCTGAAGTCTGTTCGCGGAAGTCTGTATCCGAACGAAATATCCTTGTGTTGTTTCTGACAAAGCATCAAAATCCTGATCTTTTATTCTTGAGATAAAAGTCTGAATCTTACGCAGCGGTTCCTGCAAATCATGGCTTGCGACATGATTGAAGGCGCTAAGCTCCTTATTAGAACGCTCTAAGTCAGCAACCTTATCTTCCAATTCTTTATCCTTTATGTATTGATCCGTTATGTCTGCATTGACACCAATGAGCATCTGTTTATTGTAGGCATCTGTAATAAATTTTCCACTGGACTTAAAATTCCGGAGCATTCCATCCTTTCGTATCACTCTGAAATAAGCAATACTTGCTTTTCCCGCAAGCACATTTTGATTGCCTTCTTCAATAATATGCCTGTCGTCGGGATGAACAAATTTGATAAAATTCTCTAATGTAGGTTCAAACTCATGTGGCTCACATCCTAAAAGGCGGTATAGATTTTTAGAAAATGTTAGTATATTATGTTCTACATTCCAACACCAATTACTGATTTCAGCTAAGCGTTCCGAATAGTCAAAAAGCTTCTCGTTGATAAGTAGCTGATTGTTCTTCTTCTTCAGCTCTCTCAAATCTTGCTTGATTTTTAAAAATGCCAAAGCAAAAGTGCCCAAAGCAAACAGGCCCGTTATGAAAAAGACAATTGGTGAAAAGTTAATTTGCGCCAAATGTGCTTCCTCCCGCGCTTTTAGTAGTTCCATCTCTAAAGCAATCATCCTATCGGCTTTTCGCAGGATTTTAAGCATCACTTCCCGACCAACGGTAAGTTTCGAAACCATATTGGCATTGAGACCACCCACCTTATGGTCCTTATCATGCACGTTTTTGACTAAAATATAAAACTTTCTATGAATGAGAATGCTTAGCGTATCGAGGTTTCTTTGCTGTTCTGGATTATCTTTTGTCAATATCCTCAAGGTGCGGAAAGAATGATTTACCTTATAAGATGACATGTAAAAAGGTTTCAGAAAAGCGGGTTCCTGAGTTAGCAAATAGCCTCTTTGATTAGTTTCGGCATCCTTGATATAGGAAATCAACTGCTGAATTTCGATATGAACTTTGTGCGAATGATTGATAGATTGTTCCGATTCTACCTGGGAATTCATCTGTTTATAGGATGTGCCAATCAAGAGCATAAGCATCGTGATAGCCGCAAAAAAGGCAACTGGTAATACTATTGCATTAAATGACTCCTTAAAATTCATACGAATAGGAAAAAAATTACAAACTCAACAGGAAGTTTTCTTTATTAAGTCCGGAGGTGTGGTACTGCCAATTGATTGAAATAACTTCTGCCAATACTTTCTTCAAAGCAGCAAAATCATTGGGCTTTTTGATATAGATGTTAGCCCCTTTCACAAAAGTCTCTTCGATGTCTTCCTCAGAAGAAGATGTCGAATAGATTGCAATCGATAAATCCTTTAGTTTGCTATTGCTTCTGATTTCAGCCAAGCATTCCATACCGCCTTTTCGGGGCATATTCAAATCTAGGAAAATAAGATGCGGTGTCCGATTGTCGGGCTGGTTAAGATAATCCATCAACTGCACACCATCATTAACCGCGGTCACTATAGTTTTAACTTTAATTTCATCGATAGCATCAATAAAAAATAATCGATCGTCTTCATCATCATCTGCGAGAAGAATATGTAGGGGATTTTGATTCATAGGTTTAATTATAAATTTTAATAATTAGAGGCGGCATTGGTTTCATTTCTCTTTTTAACGATGCGAACAAACGTACTTGGAGACAATCCAGTCGTTTTTTTGAATTGTGTTGAAAGGTGCGCTACACTACTATAATTCAATAAATAGGCAATTTCGGTAAAGGAAAGATTGTCTTCTATAATCAATTCTTTGACACGCTCAATCTTCTGTAGAATAAAATAATTCTCAATCGAAGAATAGGTGATCTCAGAAAATACATTCGACAAATAGTTGTAACTATAATTCAATTTTTCTCCTAAATAATACGACAGCTTTAAATTCTGTGTATTTTTATTCAGGAAAACGACTTCAGTGATGAGGTCTTTTATTTTTTGGGTTAAAATTAATTTGGGATTGTCTACGATTTCAATCCCGTATTTAAACAATGCGGTTCGAAGATCAATAAACAATTGTTTTGAAATGTCTTTCTTGATGGATACTTCTCCAATTCCGTTCATTTCGTGTGGAATATCAAGCGTGTCCAACTGCTCCTGCAAAATCGTTTTACAGGCAAGATTCAAATCGTACTTAAGCTGTAATTTCATATACTATCAATCTAGGGGTAAAATCGGGCTAAATTAAACAAATTATATTTAATTTTGGAATATTTTTTTCGACAACGAACTAACTCCTTAATAATTTGTTAATTATCATTCGATTAGGTTTTTGCCTTTGCATTGATACAGTTATAATTCTACATTTGCGTTGCTAAAATTCACTTCATGGCTCGATTCAAAGAAAATGATTTGCCGAAATCAAAAATTACGGCGACCTCACTTCAAAAAGCAACATTAATATTTCGCTACGCTGGACAACACCAATGGAAGTTCTATATCGGTTTGGTATTCCTGCTTTTTACCGGAGCTACTGCCTTGGCCTTTCCCAAACTGATGGG
>JBBRXW010000189.1:0-4871 GCA_038238295.1 Flavobacteriales bacterium
AAACCAAAGGAAATGCCAACCCCACTCATATTTTTAAGTCCAAAAATACCGGTTAAATCATCGTAACGACCACCACCACCTATAGATCCCATAGAGACAGCCTTTGGCGGAGCTACTTCAAAAATAGCACCTGTATAATAATTCAATCCGCGTGCTAACGTCACATCCAAATCGAGAACGGAAAATCGGAGCCCCAGTTTGCTGACATGATCACAAATAAATTGCAACTCCGCAACCCCTTTCATTCCTTCTGTTGATGCGGATAGCAGTACCGATAATTTTTGTATTTTCTCCTCGATGCTTCCGGTAAAACTGAATAACGGCTGCACTTTGGCAATTGCGTTTTCGGAAATTCCTTTCTCAATCATTTCTTTCTTGACGCCATCCTCCCCTATTTTATCGAGTTTGTCTAACGCCACAGTAAAATCGATCAGTTTATCTTTGGCACCAATGACTTCCGCTATTCCGGAAAGTATTTTTCTGTTATTGATTTTAATCGTCACGCCTTTCAATCCCAATTCGGAAAAAACGGCATCGTATAATTGCACCAGCTCAACTTCCTGCCAGAGTGATGTTGATCCAATGACATCCGCATCGCATTGATAAAATTCGCGGAAGCGCCCTTTTTGTGGACGGTCAGCGCGCCAAACCGGTTGAATTTGATAGCGTTTGAAAGGAAATACAATATCGTTTTGGTTTTGCACTACATATCTCGCAAACGGAACGGTTAAATCGTACCGCAAAGCTTTTTCGGAAATTTTTCCAGTAAGTTTTTTATAATTAATGTCCTGAAGTTCATCGCCGGAAACTTTATCCAAATAATCCCCGCTGTTTAAAATCTTAAAAATCAGACGGTCGCCTTCTTCACCGTATTTTCCCATCAGGGTTTCGGAGTTTTCAAACGAAGGCGTTTCGATTGGCTGATACCCAAACTTCTCGAAATTAGTTCTAATGATTGAAAATATATATTGCCGTTTCGCCACCTCTGCAGGTGAAAAATCGCGGGTTCCTTTTGGTATGCCTGGTTTTGATGCCATTTTGATATTGGATTCTAAGGTCAAGGTCGGATTAGTTTTACCTAAACTTGCACCCTGCTTGTGCGTTAATTTGTTCTGCAAATATCTTATTTTTAAAATAAAAAACGACCTTCAAAACAAACTTGTAACAAAAATTGTAAATTCGTGACAAACTCGCATGATGCTGAAATTATTCAAAGAAAATGTCCGGATTGCCCTAGGTTCTATACGAACACAACTGCTGCGGACCATTCTGACCGTATTGATTATTGCCATCGGAATTACCGCTTTGGTCTGTATCCTGACGGTAGTGGCTGCTTTAGAAAATACGCTTTCGAGCGATTTTGCATCCATGGGCGCCAATACTTTCAACATCAATCAGTATCCTTTTGAAATCCACAATCGTGGCGGCGAGCGCGAAATCATCAATCCAATTATCTCGTATCCCGAGGCCGTTGCTTTCATGCAAAAATACAATTACCCGCTAACACATACTTCGCTTTCATTCACTGCGGTCAGCAATGCCGAAGTCAAATTTGAAAATAAAAAAACTGATCCTGAAATTTCCGTTTTGGGCGTCGATGATTATTTCTTGGTCAATTCTGGGTTGGAAACCACCAAAGGGCGAAACTTTACCAATTTTGATATTTCGAACAACACCTATTCCTGTATCGTCGGTTCCGATTTCGAAAAGGATTTATTAAAAGATGTCAATCCAATTGATAAAATCATTTCTATCCGGGGCGCGAAATTCAAAGTCATTGGCGTATTAAAAGAAAAAGGCTCGACCTTTGGCAACAGTCAGGATTTACGAGTTATGATTCCGATTCAGGTCGCCCGTTCGTTGTTTACCAAACCCAACATCAATTATACGATCAGCGTCATGATCGATAAAAAAGAAATGCTCGACCAGGCAGTTGATAATGCGAATAGTACGATGCGCAGGGTTCGAAAACTGAGCCCAATCAAGAATAATAATTTTGGGGTTTCCCGCAGTGATGATTTGATCAATCGCATCCTCAGCATCACCCAATATCTTGGAATGTCGGCTTGGGTCATTGGAATTATCACTATTTTCGGTTCTTCGATTGCATTGATGAATATCATGCTGGTTTCGGTAACGGAACGCACACGAGAAATTGGAGTCCGTAAGGCTCTAGGTGCGAAACGCAGTACGATTGCCACACAATTTTTTATAGAGACTTTGGTGATTGGTCAAATGGGAGGCATCTTCGGAATCATTCTCGGAATTTCGGCTGGTTATGGCATTGCATCATTGTTGAAATTCGATTTTGTTACGCCGTGGGCAGCGATCATTTCAGCTTTTATTACGACATTTATAGTAGCGATAGTTTCTGGATCGTATCCTGCTGTTAAGGCCTCGCAGTTAGACCCGATTGAAGCGTTGCGCTACGAGTAACTTTTACCGGAAGGCACAAATCATACGGTCATTGCCATAAATATCCTGTTTCAAAACGATATTTTTAAAACCGAGTTCTTCTAATAAAGCCACGGTTTCCTTTCCTAAATATTGATTGATTTCAAAAAATAATTGCCCATTTTCTTTGAGATTCTTCCTCGCTAATACCGCTATCTTTCTATAAAAAAGCAACGGATCTTCATCATTAACGAATAACGCTATATGCGGTTCATGCTCTAAAACATTCTTTTTAATTTCCGCTTTCTCCAAGTTTCGGACATACGGCGGATTCGAAACGATGCTATCAAATTGCTGGGCTAAATCTTCCGTTTCGAGGATATTTTTTTGGATGAAAGTAACATTGGTTTTATGGAGTTGGGCGTTCCTTTTTGCCGTGATCAAAGCGGGTTCGGAAATATCAATAGCAAAGATTTCAGCGTTTGGAAGATTTTTCGCCAATGCAATAGCGATGCAACCGCTACCAGTTCCAATGTCGAGTATTTTTACAGGTGAATTGAAAGGTTCCGAGAGCATCCATTCGACTAACTCTTCGGTTTCCGGGCGTGGAATCAGCACATTCTCATTGACAAAAAATTCCAAGCCATAAAAAGAAGTAGTTCCTAATATATATTGAATCGGAATTTGTTGTTGCAATTGATAGATAATGGTTTCCCAGGTAACGAGATCATTTTCAGAAAAAACAAGATCCGGTTGCAAAGCCAAATCAATTCTTTTCATTTGATGTTTGTTCTCCATTACTAAATAAAAAAAACTCTCCGCCTCGTCCGCACCGTAAAGTGGCGTCAGCGTTTCTATAAAATGTGACCTATACCTTTTAATTTGCATGGTTTGGTTATAATTCTTTCAGCATCCAGACCGGGCAGGAACCATGTCCCGTATTGCCCAACGGAGCACAAATGTAATCAAAACCCGCCTTCTTGTAGAGTTTTTGGGCGGCAACCATATTGGGCATCGTTTCAAGATAACATTTTTTATAGCCAAAATCCCGAGCAGTTTCTAGGCATCTTTGCATCATTTCAGTTCCTATTCCCAACCCCCTTGCTTCAGCTAAAAAATACATTTTCTGCAATTCACATATCACGGGCGCTTCCTTCTCTAAAGGGCCTAATCCTGCACCACCTATAATGACGCCATTCCTTTCTACGACAAAATAAATTGATTTGGGCTGTTGATAGGTTTCAAACATACAATCCAATTGCGGATCAGCATAAGCGGTACCCACTTTCGGAACGTCATGTTCGATCAAAACAGTTCGAATTATCTTTGCTATAGCGAAATTGTCTTGTTCTTGGATTCTCCGGATAATTATGGTATTCATTCTAAAAAGGAAAAGTCTTATTTTTGTAAGGTGAAGATACATGAAAAATACATGCGCCGCTGTCTCGAACTTGCAAAAAATGGATTGCCGGCAGCCATGCCGAACCCATCAGTCGGCGCTGTGATTGTTTTCGATGACGTCATTATCGGCGAAGGATACACTTCGGCGTATGGTGGTCCGCATGCCGAAGTGAATGCCATTCGTTCGGTGGTAGACCAATCGCTTTTAAAAAAATCTACATTATATGTAAGCCTCGAACCGTGCAGTCATTTCGGAAAAACGCCGCCTTGGAGTGATTTGATTCTTCAGTATGACATTCCATATGTGGTGGTCGGGACTGTCGATCCGAATCCAAAAGTGGCTGGCGAAGGCATCCAAAAAATTATCGACGCAGGAAAAAATGTTATTGTCGGCGTTTTAGAAAAGGAATGCATCATATCTAACGAACGCTTCTTCACCTTTCATAACAAAAAACGGCCGTACATCATTTTGAAATGGGCCGAAAGCAGCGATGGCTTTATTGCGCCTTCCAATGCACTTCGTCAGAATGAAACAGCAACAAAACCGTATTGGATTTCTAACGAATATTCGAGACAACTCGTTCATAAATGGCGCAGCGAAGAACAGGCGATTCTAGTCGGAACGCAAACTGTGATGGATGACAATCCAAGACTCAATGTTCGTGACTGGTTTGGAAGGAATCCAGTTAAAATTGTTTTGGACCAAAAGAAACGAATTCCAAAAGAAAATTATATCTTTGATAGCCTGTCGAAAACCATCGTGATTTCAGCGGATGAAATTGATTACAGCAAAAAAATAGGCTTGCAGATTGCGCGGTTGTTATTTGAAAATAACATCCAATCGGTGATCATTGAAGGCGGGAGACAAACTTTACAAACCTTTATCGATGAAAATATTTGGGATGAAGCCCGGATTTTTATAGGAAAAATGGTTTTGAAAAATGGAATTAAGGCACCCGATTTTAAATCTCAAGTAATGGCCACCTATTCTATTTTGGATGATGAACTTTTAATATATAAACCATGATTAACACTATTATTTTCGATTTTGGAGATATTTTTATCAATTTAGAAAA